>DAOWNK010000166.1 GCA_030642635.1 Pirellulales bacterium | reverse complement strand
GAATAAATTGATTTCTCGGGAAAATGCCGTTTTCTTTAAGCACGAAAATGTATGATTTCGTCTCCGTAGGATAGCGCCGATGTCAAATCGAAGGTTTTTGAAACCCGAATTCGATGTGGTTTTGATTTATTCACAAACTCAGAGTAATTGTTTTAAGTGTCGGCATGGCGGCTAAACGTCTCCGGGAACCGGTTCTATGGTTGCCCACATCGAGCCTTTGCAGCCCTCGATCATGTCGTCTTTGCCGTATGCGTGGATTTGGTCGCGTTTCAGTTCGGCGTGTTCGCGTGTGGTTGTCAATACGACCACGCGGCCCTGAGTATCGACCTCTACGGCCAGCTTATAGCCCTTCTCGGCCTGGTGGCCGAACAGCTCCATGAGCATCACAACGACGTAGGCGTATGTATGGTCGTCGTCGTTCCATAGTATCACATTGTATCGCGGCTGCTGCTTCGGCCGCGAGCCTTTGGCCGTCCGGCGACGCTCGTGCGTTTCTTCCAGCGGCTCGGCAACTGCGGTGGCTTCTTGGTCGGACATTTTTAGATATATCTGATAGCTGACGGCTGATAGCTGACAGCCCCGATGGTCGAATCTGCTATGGACCATTATATTGTATAGTACCGGTGAATTGAAACCGGTTAAAGTAAGAAGTGCGAAGCCGCAAGCGAATATGGGAGGACACCGCCGTGCCGAACATCGACGAATACTTGCAATCCAATGCCGAGCGGTTCGAGGCGGAACTCTGCGAGTTGCTGAGCATACCCAGCGTCAGCGCCGATCCGGCCTACCGCGACGACGTGCGTCGGGCGGCCGATTGGGTGACAGACAAGTTTCGCCGGTTGGGGTTTGCCACCGAGACGATCACCACCGCAGGTCATCCGTTGGTTTATGCCGTCTCGCCGCGTGTGGACGATGCACCGACGGCGTTGGTTTACGGCCATTACGACGTTCAGCCGCCCGACCCGTTGGAACAGTGGATCACTCCGCCGTTCGAGCCGAGCCGCCGCGACGGGAACGTCTACGCCCGGGGCGCCAGCGACGACAAGGGCCAGATGCTCACTCACGTCAACAGTGCCGAGGCATGGATGGCCGCCGAAGGCCGGCTGCCGATCAATCTGAAGTTCCTGATCGAGGGTGAAGAGGAGACAGGCAGCGAAAACCTGGAAAAGTATATTGTCGAACATGCCGGCCGGCTGGCCTGCGACTGCGTGGTCGTAAGCGACGGTGCACAATTCGCCCCGAACCGGCCGGCAATTACATACGGCCTGCGAGGGATCGTCTATTACGAACTGCGACTGATCGGGCCGAACCGCGACCTGCACTCCGGCTCGTTCGGCGGCTCGGTTACCAATCCGGCCAACGCCTTGGCTGCAATGCTCGCCGGGCTGATTGACGAGCACGGCAAGATACGGATTCCCGGCTTCTACGACGACGTTATCCAGATTACCGACCGTGAGCGTAAGGGGTTTGAATTGCTGGGGTTCGACGAGCGGGAATACTTCGATCAGATCGGCGTGGACTGTGCAATTGGCGAGGAAGGCTACACTACACTACAACGCCGCTGGGCCAGGCCCACTTACGACATCAACGGCCTGTCCAGCGGTTACCAGGGCGAAGGTGCCAAAACCGTGTTGCCGGCCACCGCCACGGCCAAGTTCAGCTTCCGGCTGGTGCCTGACCAGGACCCCGGGAAGATCACGGCCGGGTTGAAGTTGCGGCTGGCCGAGTTGTGTCCGCCGGGCATCAAGTTCGAGTTGCATTCGCATGATTTTACCGGCTCGCCGGGCGTTCTAGTGCCGCTTGACAGCCCTGCGGTCCAGGCGGCGGCCCGGGCGATCGAGTACGCATTCGGCACACCACCGGTTTACACCCGAGAAGGCGGTTCGATTCCAATCGTGGCCACCTTCCATAATGTGCTGAAAGCCGATACGCTACTGCTGGGCTGGGGTCAGAGTGACGACGGCGCGCACAGCCCCAACGAGAAATTTTCGCTGGCCGACTTCCACCGCGGCATCAAGGCAAGCGCCAAGTTGTGGGAGGAATTGGCCGCTTGCGGCTTCGCAGAAAATGTAGGGTGCGTGAAACGCACCGAAAGCGATGCAAAGCAATAATGTAAAATTTGGTGCGTTTCACGCACCCTACCACTACCTGCTACCTCATGCTTGACCGAAAATTCATTGTCGAAAACGCCGAACTGGTTAAACAGAACTGCAAGAATCGTGGTATCGATGTCAACGTCGATCGGTTCGTCGAATTGGAATCCCAGCGGAAGACACTCCAAACCGAGGTCGAGGAGCTTAACCGCGAGGCGAACCTCCTCTCGAAATCAATCGGTAAGGCCAAGGACGAAGCGGAACGCAACGCACGAAAGGAAAAGGGCCGCCGGCTACGTGAAAAAACGAATCAGGAAAGGGCGGAACTCGACTGCCTGGCGGCCGAACTGGACGCCATACACCGGACGATACCCAACATGGCGCATCCCGACGCACCGCTGGGCGCCGACGACAAGTCCAACCTCGAACTGTTCAAGGGCAAGACCCCGCTGCCGGAGTTCGACTTCAAACCGCTGGATCACGTCGATCTGGCCGAGCGGCTCGACCTGGTCGATTTCCAGAGCGGCGCACAAGTTGCCGGCCACGGGTTTTACTTCCTGAAAAACGACGCCGTGCTGTTGGAGTTGGCCCTGCAACGCTATGCGCTGGAGGTGCTCATCTCGGAAGGTTTTACACCGATGACCACTCCTGATCTTGCCCGAAACGATATACTCGAAGGCGCCGGCTACATCCCACGCGGGCCGGAGACGCAAATCTACAGCATCGCCGATACCGAGCTGAGCCTGATCGCCACGGCCGAGATTACCTTGGGCGGGATGCTGGCCGGCCGGACGATCGACGCCGAAGACCTGCCGATCAAGTTGTGCGGCATCAGCCATTGTTTCCGCACCGAGGCCGGCGCCCACGGGCGGGCCACGCGCGGGCTGTTTCGCGTACACCAGTTCACCAAGGTTGAGATGTTCGCGTTCACGTTGCCTGAAGAAAGCGACTCGATGCTCGAACACCTGCGCGATTTGGAATGTCGGCTGTTCGACGGTCTGGGCGTTCCGTATCGCGTGGTCGATACGGCCACCGGCGACCTGGGCGGGCCGGCCTGGCGAAAGTTCGACCTGGAGGCATGGATGCCCGGCCGCGACGAGTACGGCGAGGTGACCAGTACGAGCAACTGCACCGACTATCAGGCCAGACGGCTGAACGTCCGCTACAAGATCAAGGGCGAAAAGGGCACGCGGTTCCTGCACACGCTGAACGGTACGGCAGTGGCCGTAAGCCGCGCGATTATCGCCATACTGGAAAACCACCAACAGCCCGACGGCTCGGTCGTCGTGCCCGAGGTGCTGCGAGAGATGATGGGTAAGGAGCGGATCGACTGTGTTTAGCAGCCGCCGGTACGGCGGCTCGGTGTTTAGCAGGTGGCGGGCAGAGCACTACCATTATGTACAGCAAATCGAAAAAGAAGTACAATGCATTCGATGGAAGGCCCGCCGGGAGCCATGTTCCAGATAGGTATGCTGGTGCTGAACGTCGTGTTTGTTTTTGTCTATGTACTGTTTAGGCAGGGCATACCGGGAAAAAACGCGGCGGTCAAAGGGCTTGTGTTCGGGCTGTGCGTGTGGGCCGTGGGCACTTTGCCCGGTATGCTTGCAATACATACGTTCATGACGGTAGCCTCAACCGTTGTGGTCTATTGGACCATTAGCGGCTTGGTTGACGCCCTGTTGAAAGGGCTGATCGTTGCACTGATATACGGCGAATAGCCGGCGTGATGGACATGGCTCGCTCAGTCTGGTAACATTTGTGTAGAAAATGGAGGAATCTGATCGTGCCGAACACTTACACTGCGATAATGAAACGCAACGGCAACTGGTGGATTGGTTGGATCGAAGAGGTTCCAGGCGTGAACTGCCAGGAGAAAACCCGTGAGGAACTTCTGGAAAGTCTCAAGGTAACGCTCAAAGAGGCCTTGGAGTTTAACCGCCAAGAGGCCATTCAAGCCGCAGCGGCCGATTTCACTGAAGAACCCGTTACAATATGAAGCGTAACGCACTGCTCAAACACCTTCGTCGGAATGGGTGCGTTTTTGTGCGGGAAGGTGGTCGCCATTCCTGGTGGCTCAATCCTAATCAAAACAAACGTTCGTCCGTTCCTCGCCATACCGAAATCAAGGACCAGCTTGCCCGGAAGATTTGCAAGGACTTGGGGATTCCAGCAGTGAAGTAGGAATATGGTGCGTTATATTCGGCCGCACACGGAGCCTATAATAGCATACGGGCGACGTGGTCCATGTCCGAATAGTTGCGGTCTGCGCGTTGCCTGCATCCACTCTCAAAATAGGAGGATTTTGTGATGAAGCCGATTATTCGACTGAGCATGGGCATCGCGCTGCTTATGTCGGCCTGTTCCGCCGCCTTCGCACAGCCGCAGGACAAGAACTCCGCACCGGCAAAGACAACCCTGTATGTGGGCGTTTACGACAGCCGCGCGATCGCAGTGGCATACGCGCCCTCGAAGTACAATCCGGCCGGCAGTAAGATAAAGGAGTACAACGAGGCGAAGGCCGACGGTGATACCAAACGTGCCAAGGAACTGGAGGCCTGGGGTGAAAAGCACCAGCGACAGTTGCACCGCCAGGGCTTCGGCCGCGTGCCTGTAAACAACCTGCTGGCACACGTGAAGGACAAGCTGCCCGAGGTTGCCAGCAAGGCGGGCATCGACGTGATCGCCCGACAATGCGACTACACCTCGCAGAACGTCGAGGTAGTGGATATCACAAAGAAACTCGTGTTGCTGTTCGACCCGTCGGAGAAAACGCTGAAGATTGTTGAGGAACTGAAGAAACACGCCCCGGTCGATCTCGACGTAATCGAAAAACATCATAAGCATTGATACTATGCCAAAATCTCGCAACAAATCGGATAAACCCGTACCAAACCTGCTGTTTTTGTGCATGTCGTTTGTGCTGAACTGCAGAGACCGCTTTCGACCCCGAGAGATAATACTCGAAGAGGTCGAGATCAAGCCTGGACACCATGTGCTCGATTTCGGTTGCGGGCCGGGCAGCTATACGAAGATCGCAGCAAAATACGTCGGCGCCAACGGCAAGGTCTACGCGCTGGACATCCACCCGCTGGCCGCAAAGAAGATTCAAAAAATCGCCTCGCAACTTGGGCTTGCGAACATCGAGACCATCTGCTCCGGCTGCGCAACCGGGCTGCCGGACAAGACGATCGACATCGTGCTGCTTTACGACCTCTTTCACATGCTGAACGAGCCGGAGGCGGTGCTGGCCGAATTGCACAGGGTAATGAAACCCGGCGGTGTGCTCTCGTGCAGCGACCATCACATGAAGGAGCAGAACCTCATTGAAGGCATAACGGCCGCCGGGCTGTTTGAACTGTCGAGCCGCGGCAGGCACACGCTGAAATTCGTTAAGCGAGCTTGACACAGCCAAACCACTCTGCTTAAATCAAGTATCTGGAGAAAATGAAGATGACAGTTGCTGAAAAAATCATTCAACATGTCGAGGGGTTGCCTGAAACCATCCAGTCAGAGGTGCTTGACTTCGTTGAATACCTGGAGTTCAAAACGGGACTCGGGAAAAGGACGCAAGAGGACGCCGATTGGGCCGCGTTTTCGCTCTCGCAAGCCATGCGCGATATGGAAACCGAAAGCTCGCCTTACTCAACAGACGATCTGAAGGAAGTATTCTCATGATTCACGAAGGGCGGATCGCACTTTTTCGGTTTCCTCAAACCGACCAGGCAACTGGTAAGCTTCGACCAGCCCTGGTCCTTCGCAAGCTTCCAGGTCCATACGATGACTGGCTCATCTGCATAATCTCGTCACAGTTGTCTCAAGCCATCCCGGATGTTGATGAAGTAATCAATAAAAAAGACGCAGATTTTCATGCCACCGGACTGAAAACTGACAGTGTCATACGGACTTCCCGTCTGGCTGTGGTGGAAAGTGGCGTTCTCCTCGGTGCCGTCGGAGAGATTTCCTCTGATCGGCTCTCACGCATCAAGAGCAAACTTGCCAACTGGATCAAAAACGCATAACCACCTTACGAACCTTGCAGCACGCGGGTGGCAGAGTTGCAGAGTTGCTCGGCCTCGGCGGCGGTTTTTGCCTCGGCAATCGTACGGACGATCGGCTCGGTGTTGCTGGGGCGCACCAGCAGCCAGCGGCCGGGCCAGTCCAGTCGCAGGCCGTCGAGCCGGTCGCACTGGGCGTCGGCGAAGTGTTTTTCCAGTGCGTCTAGTGCGACGGGGATTTTCTCCCGCTCCATGGCGATTTTCGTCTTCACGATTTCATAACGCGGCAACTCGTCGGCCAGTTCGGCGATTGTCACATCACGTGCGGCCATGGCGTCGAGCAATTGTGCCATGCCGATGAAGCTGTCGCGGACCATGCCCACTCGCGGGTCGATCGGCCCGCCGTTGCCCTCGCCGCCGAAGACGGCGTCGTGCTCCAGCATGGCGTCGACTACGTTCGCCTCGCCGACCGCCGAGCGGTAAAACGGCACGCCGTACCGCTCGGCCAGGTCCTGCGACATCCGGCTGGTCGAGCAGTTCGTCACGATCGGCCCGGTGCGCCGCCGCAACACGTGATCGACGATCATCGCCAGCGTGTACTCCTCGCCCAGGTATCGGCCGGAAGCGTCGATCACCGCCAGCCGGTCGGCGTCGGGGTCCTGGCAAAAGCCGCCGTCGGCGCCGGCCCGGTTCCCCGCGTCGAGCACTCCGGCGAGATTCTCGGCGGTCGGTTCCGGGGTGTGTGCGAACCGGCCGGTCGGCTCTTTTCCCAATATGGTCACTTTGCAACCGAGCGCTTCCAACAGCGGCCGGCCCAGCACGCCGCCGGCGCCGTGGTTCGAGTCCAGCAGCACCTTGAACTTCCGCACCCTGATCCGCTCGACGTCGACGGTAGCCGACACGGCATCGAGGTGTGCAGAGATTGTATCCGTACACTCAAATGTATTTGTGTGGTGCCGGCGTCCCGCCGGTGAGACCGAGACATCGAATTGGGCGGATCTATAGTGT
>DAOWNK010000037.1 GCA_030642635.1 Pirellulales bacterium | reverse complement strand
GTTGTCGTGTTGATTACTGTTTTAGTACTCTTCGGCGGCAGAAAGACGGCGGACGACGATCGGATCGTTTTGCGCAACGGCCAAAGCGCGACGCGCGAGTCTGAAAGCCAACCAAACGACAAATCGACGACGACCACGCCGGCCGAGCATCCTCCAGGGGCCGAACCGCCGGCTGAGGAAACGCCTCCGACAAGATTCTCGCCCGCCAAACATGTCCTGAACAGCGGCCACCGACCCAGAACCCTGGCGGACCTGCTCGATAACGAGGATGTTCCAGAGGAGACGGTTACCGACGCCCGTCATCTACCGCCGGCAGAAGCAGACCAACCCGGTACGGAGAAAGGCAATCCGCCGACCCACCAACCTCAACCCCAGCCCGCCGAACCGCCGGTAGTCGAGAAAAAGCACCCTGTGCCCTCCGAGGAAGCCCGAGCCGAAGTTACGAATCAACTGGAAGAGGTGTACGACTTTTCCAAGGCAAACACCAGCAATGAGAAATTCAACCTGTCGCGCGAGTTGTTCGAGCAGGCCGGGAAATCCAGCGGCAACCCGGCCGAACGGTTCGTGCTGCTGCGCAAGTCGATGGAACTGGCCGGCGAGGCGGGTGAGGCAGCCTGGATGTTGGAGACGGTCGATGAAATTGGCAGGCGTTTTCAGGTCGACGTGCTGACAATCCAAGGAAAAATGCTGTCGAAATTCGCCGACCAAACCAAGAAAAAAGATGCCGATAGAGTTGTGTCGTTTGTCGAGGCTTCTCGTAGTTATGTCGACCGAGCATTGTCCCAGGAACGTTACGACCTTGCACTGAACATCGCCACGTTGGCGCACCGTATCTGCATGAAGTCCGGCAACAGACAACTACGGAAGGAAATGCTCGATCGCCGCCATGAAATTCAATCCCTGCACGACGAACATAAAAAGTTCCAGGAGGCCCTGGCCGTCGTCAAGGAAAACCCAAACGACACCGCGACGCACATGTTTCTCGGACGCACGTACTGCTTTGCACGGAACGATTGGCGGAAAGGTTTGCCTCATCTGGCCAAGTGTAGCGACGCAGACTTAGCGACACTGGCCAAGCGCGAGATCGACTCTCCGCCGAGCGGGCCGAATGCACAGATCGATCTGGCCGACGCATGGTGGGAACTTGCACAAACCGGAAAAGACAAAAAAGCCCTGATGCTTCACGCCGGCTACTGGTACCGGCAGGCACAACCGAACGTTTCCGGCGGACTGACAAAGGTCAAGCTCGACAAGCGACTGAACGAGATCTCCGGTATCGAAAGGAAGCGAGAGAAACATGCGGACTCAGCGCAAGACACGAATGAGCCACGAGGCCGTGCAGGTAAACGTCTGGTGCCCGGGTTGATCGGCGAGTATTACAAGGACAATAATTTCAAGCAGTTGGCCGCAATTTACATCGACCATACCGTCGGCTTAGAGCGAATATTCTCCGGCGACGAGAAAATTCCTCTTAATAATATTTCAATTCGTTGGACAGGTTATCTCGTCGTACCCATAGCAGGCAGCTATACCTTCAAAATGCGCTGCAGCGGTGATCGTCGACTGTGGATCAACGGTAGGCTGATGTTGGACAAGTATCAGCATAAAAGTTCATACGTATCCCTGGCGCAACAACAGCACACGATCTGTATCGAATTTAGTGAGTGGAAACCGGGGTACCTCTATTTTTCGTCGATGCTGCTCGGCGCGCCCGGCGAGCACGATATACCGGCGGAAGCGCTGTTTCACTCAAAGGTGCTGTTGGACAAAATTCAGCGAAAAGCGGAAAACCGAAAATGATGCTATAGAACTTCGTAAGCCCCGCTGCGCTCGACCCAGCCTACATTTGCCCGATCATCTCAGAGATGAATTTCGCCAACCGGTCGGATGCCGCGACGGCGTTCTCCCTAAGCCGATAAAGTTCCTTGAAGCTCGACGGCCTGCGCCAAACGGAACCGACCGCCGCACCGAGTCGGCCGGCTGTAGTCTTCCGTGACAACAGGTATTCGACATCTACCGGCAGTTCGTCGTCCACCGTGTCGTTTATTACCCGAACGGCAAGAAAGCGGACGTCGCGGCGGTGAGATACCTCGGCCACGGCGAAGCTCTCCATATCGACCGCCACGGCGTCGTGCCGTTTGCCCAACGCCTGTTTTTCGTCCGCACGGCGGATGACGCTGTCAACCGTCAATAGCCGGCCGAAGTGAACGCCGGACATCCGAGAAAGTGCAGCGGGATCGGCCTTCATGTCGATCGAGAGCTGGCCGCCGGACGTATCCACCAGGCGATCGGCCATGAGTACGTCGTGACGCTTGAGCTTACTGCTCAGTCCGCCGGCGAACCCTGCCGAGATGATCAACTCGGGCCGGTGGCCGTCGATCAGCGTTTCGGTCGCCCTGGCGGCGGCTTTACGACCTGCGCCGGAGACGATCAGCACCACGTTGCGATCCTTCAACACACCACGTCGGACGACGAACCCGTGACCACGAACGGTCACCTGGTCGGTTAACAGGTCTTCTAAACCACCCGCCTCGATGCCCAGTGCGAAGACGACGCCGATGTGGCGGTGTTCATGCTCCATGATATGATTACGTCATCTGCCAGACGGCCATTTTCAGCATGTCGCGCACACGGCGATTGGCGGCCAGAACGGCGGCCGGCTCGAAACCGCAGTGGACCATGCAGTGCTCGCAGCGCGGGTCGGCGCCCGGCCCAAGCCGCTCCCAATCGGTCGAATCGACCAACTCCCGGTATGTCTCGTAGTGGCGGTCGGCTATCAGGTAGCAAGGTCCACGCCATCCGCGAACGTTGTACGTAGGATTTGCCCAGGCGGCACACTGCAACTCGCGCCGGCCGCAGAGGAAGTCCATGTAGACGGGCGAAGCGATCAGTTTGAACCGCCCGAGCAATTGCTCGGCCAGGCGGAATTTTTCGTGTATCTCTTGCCGAGTCATAAAGATATCCGCCGCACCGTCCGGATCGGACTCCGCCACCGCTTCGTACCCGTAGGCCGGCGAGATCATCAGCCCATCGACGCCCAGTTCGGTCAGATACTCGAACAGCACGGCGATCTCGTGCATGTCGGTGTCTTTGTAGATAGTCGTGTTCGTGCAGACGACGAACCCTGCCGTTTTGGCTGCGAGCACACCGCGCACCGCGGCGGCGAAAACGCCATCGCGATTGACCGTCCGATCGTGCGTGGCCTCCATGCCGTCGATGTGCACGTTGATCATAAGCCGGTTGCCCGGCGGAAAACCGTGCAAACGCTTCTCCAACAGCACCCCGTTGGTGCATAGGTAGACGTGCTTGCGTGCGGCGAGAATTTTTCCGACGAGTTCTTCGATATCCGGATAGATCAGCGGCTCGCCGCCGCAGACGCTCACGATCGGTGTGCCGCACTGCTGGACCGCGTCAAGGCATTGATCCACGGAGAGCCGGCTTTTTATCGTATCGGCGTATTCGAGAATCCGCCCGCAACCGGTACACGACAGGTTGCACGCATGAAGCGGCTCGAGCATCAACACCAACGGAAAGCGTTGTTCGCCAGAGAGCTTCTTGCGAAGCATGTACGACGCCATCGATCGGGTCAGCGAAAATGGAAAACGCATAATTTTCTACTCACAAACCAATTGCAACTCCGGCACATGGTCGGCGGCCAACAGCGGGGCAATTTTAACGGCCCATTCCGACAGCGCCATAAGCGGGAAGTAGATCGGGTAGTAATGGTATCGCAGATAAAACACCTGCGGGAATCCGGTGCCTGTAAACTCCGGCTCGTCCCATGTGCCGTCCTCATTCTGGTTCAGTATAAGAAACCGCACGGCGCGTGCAACCGCTTCGTGTTCGTGCAGGCCGGCCGCCAGCAGTCCGAGTATCGCCCAGGCCGTCTGCGAGGCGGTCGGCGTGCCTTGGCCGCGAAGATGCGGTTTTGCATAGCTCTCCGGCGATTCACCCCAACCACCGCACGGCTGCTGATGGGCCAGAAGCCAGTCGGCGCCGGCCGCAACGGCCGGATCGTCCGTCGGTACGCCCACGGCCGCCAGGCCGGTAATCACCTGCCATGTGCCGTAGATATAGTTGACACCCCAGCGGCCGAACCAACTGCCGTCCGGCTCCTGGTGCTTGCGTATGTATCGCACCGCCCGGTCTACGGCCGGATCACCCAGCCGGCGGCCCAGCTTGCCCAGCGATTCAAGCACCCGACCGGTCAGGTCCGGAGTGCTCGGGTCGATCATAGCGTTATGATCGGCGAACGGGACGTGGCAGAGGAACTCGCGACGGTTGTTCCGGTCGAACGCACCCCAACCGCCGTCGTCGTTCTGCATGGCCAACATCCACTTCAACCCACGTTCGATCGCCGCCGCCGAGCGGTCCATCGCAGCGACTTCATCCAGTGCGTCCACCTGCGTAACGATTTCCTTGTCCACCAAGTGCAACTCCGGCGGTAGTGTGGATGGTTGAGGTATGTCTGAAAACTGTGCCGCCAGCGCCATCAGCACCATCGCCGTATCGTCGGAGTCGGGGTAGAAGTCGTTTGCGTACTCGAATGCCCAGCCGCCCGGCTCCACATCAACCGCCCCGGCCCAATCGCCGTGACTGGTGATCTGTCGAGCAATCAGCCAGCCGATTGCCTTGCCGACCGCATGGTTGTCACCGCGGATGCCGCCGGCCATGACCGCACGCAGCGTGATCGCCGTGTCCCACACCGGAGATTTGCACGGCTGAATACTCACGGAGTTTGAATTCTCAACGTCGACGACCAGTGCATCGAGTTGCTTGTGACATTCCACAAGCTCCGGGCCGTCGTCGTCGTAATCGAGCGCCTTAAGCGCCAGGATGCTCCAGACGATCGGCGGATAGATCGCCCCAAGGCCGTCGCTGTGCTCGAACCGCCGGAGCATCCACTTCTCGGCCGCGGCAATCGCGCGACGCCGCAATGGTGTGAACCCACGGCGCCGGCACCACTTCAATATCCGATCGACTGTACGGAAGAAGCGGTCCCAACTGAACACGCCGGTGCGATCCGTCCGGTCCGGGCAACGCAACGGCGGCCAGTGTTCCGGCGATTTCAGAAACAGCTCGCGGATGCCCAATCGCGGATCAATCCGGCGAACCGGCCTGAGCGCCGAAACTATCGACAACGGTACGATGATCGTCCGCGACCAGGCGCTCACACCGTAGATATTCACCGGGAACCATTTTGGCAGCAAGACTATCTCCGGCGGCACCTCGGGGCACTGCTGGTACGATATCTGTCCCAACACCGCCAGGTAAAACCGTGTGAAGCTGTTCACCGCGTCGGCGCCGCCAGCGGCGAGGATAGCAACTCGGGCGCGCTGCATGTACTCGGCATGTGGAGAATGGCCGGTCAGCTTCAAGGCGAAGTACGCCTTAACGCTGCCGCTCAGATCCATCCGGCCGCCGGGATACATCGCCCAGCCGCCTTCGGGCAACTGCTGTTCGATCAGATACGCCGCCGCCTGCTTGGCCAACTTCGAGTCTTCGCGGCCCAAGTACGCCAACAGCAATATGGTCTCGCTCTCCAGGATGGTGTCGCCTTGCAACTCGGCACACCAATGTCCGTCGGGGTGTTGTCGGCCGAGCAGCCATTGCCGTGTGCGCATGATCGCCCGACGCACAGGCGCGCCCAACATCTTCAGCGTCAAAATGTCCGACACCTCGGACGCGATCGAGTCGTCGCGCCTCTCCACCGGCACGACGCTCGCTTGTTGGTGCAAATTCATCGTGTGCCTCTCCAGGCAACTCGTTAATCATCCATGATACGCCGCCACGAAGGCAAGCCGGAATGCAATAGCTTATGTTATCGCCGCCGAACAGACAAGATCAGTACGTCATGAAGAACGGGGGGGAGGTGCTAGCAGAAGGCGGAAATGTAGCGGTCGGGTTTGCCCGACGTGTATCATTCAACATTATCGTAAAAACTGCACCGCGTCCGGGTTCGCTCTCGACGTTGATCCGGCCGCCATGGTTGGTAATGATCCGCCATGCCTTCGACAACCCAAGGCCAAGTCCACGGCCGGCCTGTCGGGCGGAATAGTACGGGTCGAACACGTGGCTGCGCTCTTCGAGCGTCATGCCGGGGCCGTCGTCTGTAACGCGAATCTCCACCCCGCGTTCGCTCCTGTCGATATCGATGTCGATTCGTCCGCCTCGGCCGATCGCCTCCAGCGAATTGTTGACCATCGCCTGTAGCGCCACGGTAAGCTGCACCGGATCGGCGTCGAGTTGGATCGGCCCGTGCCGACCGGTCACTCGAAGCGTCGTTTCCTGCAACGCCGCCCGAGGCGAGACCTCCTCGACGAGCCGGCCGAGGAGTTCCTGCAGGTCGATTTGTTCCATCTCCGGTTCCGGCGGTCTGGCGAACAACATCATGTCGGCGATCATCTCGTGCACCCGCATGGCCTGCGAGTTTATAAGCGACAGTGCACGGCGTCGCTCCGGATCGGTCTCATCGCGGAGGAATAGTTGTGCCCGACCTGCAATGACCGTCAGCGGGTTGTTTATTTCATGGCCGGCCCCGGCGGCGAATTCGGCCATCGCTTCGAGCTTCTCCGCCTCGAGCGTCTGGCGGAACCGGTCTTCCAACTCGGCCAGACGCGCCAGCTTGGCCGCCAACAGCGGCAACCGGCCACCCAATCCGGTGGTTGTTGCCAGCCAACGCCGGCGGCCTTCGGCGGCACATCGGCGGCAGGCGTTCAGATCGAACGCGACAGTGTCCGGCAACGACGCCTCGCCGGCGATCACCGCTACGGCAAGCCGGACCGCATCCTCAACCTGTGATCCCCCAGGTTTATCCTGGGGCGAAGCTTTGCGCGGGGATAAACCCCGCGGCTCGCCGGTTTTGTTAGCATAGTGCAGAAGTCCCAGCAGGTGTGCCGATTTAGATGCGGCATGTCCGGCTTCGGCGGCCAGATGCGCGGCCAGATCGGCCACTTGAAGGCTTTTTGCAACGCGATCGGCATAAAGTTCCGTGTCCGATGTTTCGCTTTCATCCAACGTGTCGGTTTGTTTGAAATCCCACCGCAACACATCAAGGGCATGGTCGGTGAGCCATCCGGCGACGTCTTCAACCGACTCGGGTCGCAAGCCGTCGCGGCGGTCGGCAAGGCAAACCGTCCACAGCAACAGCGGTGGATCGGCAGACAAAACGCTCGCCAGTGAATCGCTTGACGCGGAACTCCCTTCTAACAGCAACTCGGCCAGTGCGTCGGCTGAGCAGTCGGCCAACGGCAGCACCCAGCGATTCGCTCCAGAAAGAAAAGGTGGCAGGCGGTGCATGGGAACGGAGGATCACACATATCCGTTTAGCAGCCGCCGGTACGGCGGCTTGGAACTGTTGTTTATGTTTTTGACCGCCGTACCGGCGGCCGCTAAACAAGCGATTTGCAACAGTGCCGTCACGCGTGGGAGGCGACTTCGATATCAAGGTGGTGGCACATCCGCTCGATGAGCCGCTCGACCTCGAACGGTTTGTGCATGAAGTCGTCGGCCCCGGCCGCACTAAGCTCGCCGACCTTGTCTTCCTCGACCATGCCGGAGATGCAGATGATACGCACGTCGGCCATCGTCTTGTCGCTGCGCACCCGCTGGCACACTTCCTTGCCGTTGATATCAGGCAACATGACATCCAGCACGATAAGGTCGGGACGATATTCCTTGACCATCATGCCGGCATCGAAACCGTTGTTGACGCTGCGCACCTCGAACCGGCCGTCTCGCTCCAGCACGTCGGAGATCAACTCGACCAGTTCCTCGTCGTCGTCGACGATGAGAATTTTACGTTTTCCGCTCTCCAGGGCATCGGTGGGTATCCCATTGTCGCGCATGAACATATAAAGCTGTTCACGCGGGATACGGCGGAACCGACTTCCAGGCACCCGAAACCCCTTGAGCTGTCCGGAATCGAAACAACGAATGATAGTCTGCTGGCTGACCTTACATATCTTGGCAGCCTCGCCAGTTGTAAACACAGTTTTCACGTTCTAGTTCCTCCGTGTTAAAAGGTCCGCAGACCCCTTACATTCCTAGGCTACATGCAAACGGCAGGCTCATCCGACCCTGCCGACATTACCGAACTTGCCGATAACTTTAATTATAGCTATCTTCTCGCCGTAGTCAATACGGTTTCTGTTTTTTTAAGTCCTTACGCAGCAAGGAGTTGCGAGAACAAATGGCTGACAGCCATCAATCGGCCGCTGAAATATCTGCTTTTCCCAGCATTATAGACCCTTGCACACATGCCCCAGCACGCAGTGCTGGGGCTTTTGGGTAACCCCAATACCCAATCCCCAATTCCCAATCCCTAATCCCTCCCTTTCAGGTGAACCATCAGCACCGCCACATCGGCGGGCGTGATGCCGCTGATCCGGCCCGCCTGCGCAAGGTCAACCGGACGAACCCTGGCAAGCTTCTCTCGGGCTTCGGCACGCATATGGCCGACCGATTGGAAATCGAACTCGGCCGGAATACGATGCGCCGCCAGCCGATGCTGACGGGAAATATCGATCTGCTGCCGAGCTATATATCCGGCGTATTTCGCGTCGCGTGTAACCTGCTCGGCCACATCCGTCGAAACCACGCCCAGTGCCGGCAACCGCTCCACCATGTCACGCCATGTGACCTCCGGCCGGCGGAGCATTTTGGTCAATGTGATCTGTCCGCAGCGGGTGGTTTCCAGCAGTCGGGCGACACGCTCGATCTCCGAGTGTTTTGCATGCAACCTCCGACAGCGGTCCGGGCAGACCAGGCCAAGGTGTTCTGCAACGGGCGTGAGCCGCCGGTCGGCATTGTCGTGACGCAGCAGCAGCCGGTACTCCGCACGGCTGGTAAACATCCGATACGGCTCGTCGACACCCCGGGTAACCAGGTCGTCGATCATCACGCCGACGTATGCCTCGTCGCGGCTCAGCACGAGCGGCTCCTTGCCGCTAAGCGCCAGCACCGCATTCGCCCCGGCGATCAATCCCTGTGCGGCGGCCTCCTCGTAGCCGGTCGTGCCGTTGATCTGACCGGCCAGAAACAGCCCGGAGAGAAGCTCCGACTCCAGCGATGGTTTCAACTGCACCGGCGGAACGTAGTCGTATTCGATAGCGTAGCCGTAGCGTAGTATCTCGGCGTGCTCCAGGCCGGGAATATGCCGCAGCACGGCGTCCTGCACGTCGCGCGGCAGGCTGGTCGCCAGACCGTTTACGTAGACCTCGTGCGTGCGGCGTCCTTCCGGTTCGAGAAACAACTGGTGCCGGTCCTTATCGGCAAAGCGGACGATCTTCGTTTCAATCGAAGGGCAATACCTCGGCCCGGTCGATTCGATCTGGCCGGTATACATCGGCGCCCGATACAGGTTCTCGCGGATCAACTCGTGGGCGGCCGGTGTTGTGTATGTGATCCAGCACGGGAGTTGCTTGCACTGGATCCGGTCGGTCATAAACGAGAACGGCTCGGGCAGTTCGTCGCCCGGCTGGATTTGGGTTTTCCGGTAGTCGATAGTCCGGCCGTCGAGCCTTGGCGGTGTGCCGGTTTTGAACCGGGCCAACTCGAACCCGACCTGCTCAAGCGACCGGCTGATACCGGAGCCGGTCGGCTCGCCCATCCGTCCACCGGGCGTGGTCTCATCGCCGACGTGCAGCAGGCCCTGCATGAACGTGCCGGTGCACAACACCACCGCCCTGGCACGATAGATTGCATCACCGGCCGTTCGCACTCCGGCGATGCGTTGCTTACCGTGGTGGTTTTCCAGGAGCAACTCTTCGACGGTTTCCTGCCGCAGTGTCAGACGGGGCTGCTGTTGGACAATTCGCTTTACCGCTTGCTGATAGGCGAGTTTATCGGCCTGTGCACGTGGTCCGTGCATAGCAGGCCCCTTGCGTCGGTTGAGCATTCGGAACTGTATGCCGGCCTCATCGATCGCCCGGGCCATGGCCCCGCCCATCGCGTCGATCTCGCGGACGATCTGCCCCTTCGCCACGCCGCCTATGGCCGGGTTGCAACTCATCTGTGCAACGGTATCAAGATCGGTCGTAAGTAATGCGACATCGGCTCCCATCCTTGCAGCGGCCAACGCCGCTTCAGCACCGGCGTGTCCGGCGCCGACGACGACCACGTCGAAGTTGTATGATGTGCTCATAGGGGTTATGATAAAGGGGTTAGGGGCTAGGGGCCAGGGACTGGGGAATTGCAATCCATTTCCCCAATCCCCAATCCCCAATCCCCAATCCCCAATCCCTAATCCCTCCCATGAAACACACGCTTCGCACATTCGTCGCCGTGGAGATCAACTCCACTAATCGTAGCTGCGCTGAGGAGTTGATTGCAGTATTGCGGACCGCACCGGTGGATGTAAAGTGGGTAGACGTTGAAAATCTGCACCTGACGCTGAAATTTCTCGGCGATGTCCCGTCGCAGGAAATCCCCACGGTGTGCAAGGCGGTCGAGCAGGGGGCCGCGAGAGTCGAACCGTTCGAGTTGGAGCTGCGCGGCGCCGGGGCGTTTCCAAACGCCGGCCGGCCGCGAACGCTGTGGTTGGGCGCCGGCGGCGGCGAGCAGGAGGCGGTCGCGCTGCACGACGGCGTCGAGTCGCAATTGGCGAAGCTAGGCTATCGCAAGGAGCACCGCCGGTTCAGACCGCACCTGACGCTCGGCCGGGTCCGCCGCGGTGGAATCGGTGTGGCCGAACTGGGCCGGCTCGTCCGGCAACATGCCGACTTCGACGCCGGCCGGCTCAGCGTTCGAGAGGTGGTTGTTTTCTCCAGCCAACTTACGCGAAACGGCCCGATCTACGAGGCCCTGGGTCGGGCAAGGCTGGGCACTTAGCCCCGGGTGAATACACCCGGTGGTCAGCTATTAGCTATCAGCAGTCAGCTATCAGCGGTCAGCTATCAGCTCGAAATCCCGCAGAAAACACTGTTTCCAGGGACTGAAAGCTGATAGCTGATAGCTGATAACTGACTGCTCACTGATAGCTCTCACGGACGGCTTTGAACATGGCCAGAACATTTCCGATTGGTGCGTTGCCCTGGACGTTGTGAATGGAGTTAAAGACGAACCCACCGCCGTCATTGAAGATGTCGATGCGCCGGCGGACCTCGTCGTAGACCTCCTCGGGCGTGCCGAACGGCAGTGTTTTTTGTGTATCGACCCCTCCGCCCCAAAAAACGATGTCCTTGCCGAACTCCTTTTTCAACTCGCGCGGGTCCATCTTCGCCGCCGAACACTGAACGGGGTTGAGGATATCGAAGCCCGCATCGATGAAATCGGGGATCAAATCCCACACACCGCCGCAGGTATGAATGAATGTTTTCCAGTTGCTTTTTTCGTGGATCAGTTTGTTGACCTGCACGTGGAAAGGACGGTACAAATCGCGGTAGGTATTTCGGGAAATGAACGGCCCGCGCTGTGTGCCGAAGTCCGTGCCGGTGATCATCGCCACCTGCACCACGTCGCCGAACAGGTCGATGAGCGTCTGGATATTTTGCAAGGCGATATCACACTGTTTTTCAAAGACGGTCTTGACGTAATCGACTCGCATGGCGGTGGAGATGTACCACTCTTCGATGTCGCGGATGCCTTTGGGATGTTTCAGAAACGGCGCCGGCACCAGGGCGATATCGCCGAACGCTGAACCGGGAATGATCAGAACCGAGCCGAACCGGCTGCGATCCTCGAACCACCGCTTGGCCTGTTTGAAGTAAGCCAGATCGGCCCGCCCCAGCAGGCTGAACTCTTCGAGGTTGTCGACCGGGTCGAGTTTGTCATCGTCGATCGGTTCCTGACGAATGATGGAGTCGAAAAAGTACCCGCCTTTGGGCATGTGACCGGAGGGAGGAACGGACGTGTCGCCCTCGGGGTAGACCAGAATATCACCGGTCGATTCTTCAACGGCCGTGTTGAAGTTGTGCGGCACGAGCACCTCGGCGCCGTCGAACATCGTAAACGGCTTCCAGTCGCTTTCATCGGTGCCGAACATGCTTTTGCGAGGCATCTTGCCGATCACGTCGATGCCCAGGGCCTCGCGCAACTCGTCGTCGATCTCGCCGAGCATCTGGTACGGCTCGCAGACCTTGACGCGCCGGCCATCGTCGCCGAGCACCGCCTTGCGCAGTTTGTCCACCACGGCCACATGGATACCGGTAACAGGCGTGGCGCCGAAATCGACGCACACGCGATCCGGTTGACGATGATTCAACGTGGCGGCCAGGCGTTCACGTGCATTCATGAATCGGCGCCTATGCCGTTTGCTTTGCGTTCTTCCAGCCATTCTTTCAGTGATTGTTGACTTTCACCCGACCGGTGCCCGGCGATAATGCCGGAAACGCTAAGGTCTTCATCCAAATCGGGCCAGTGTATTAGCGTACCGCCGGCGAGTATTTCGAAACGGCCTCGCTCTATTATCGTGCCGTGCCATAAGCGTGGATACCACAACAGCGGCACAATGACGGTACGCCCATCAACAAGATCGACTGTTAATGAATCTTCATCAACGGTGACATGCCGGGCACTTGCTTCCTGAATTTCAATTGCCGAAGAATTCATGCCATTTCTCCAATAAATGCTCTTGTTTTTCGTTTACGAGCTTGGCAATTTTATTTAGCTCAATCCGATTGAATCCGCCGGTCTTTTGCAACGAGACCGGGTCAAGCCAAAACTTGGCGACCATGTTCTCCCGTCTCACATGAATGTGCGGAGGCTCATTGTAGTCAAGGGAAACGAAAAAGAATCGATACGGGCCTATTTTCAGGGCTGTTGGCATCTGTCCCCGTCCAACTTCAATGTAGCGTGCAAACCACCAGTAAAGATATAGTCTACCGTTAATGATAACTGAACCGGCAAAACTGGCAACCCCTGTGTGAACCTAAAAGGATGCTTTGTGGTCAGGCCGACAGTAGACAGTCATGTAGTTTTGTAGGGTGCGTGGAACGCACCATGAATAGCCGGCTCAACCGCTAAGCCGCAAGCGGCTATGGACCCGGTGCTACGGTCAGTATCGTTGCATCGTCGTCGGCCATGCGTAGTTGCACCGGGCCGGACTTGCCGGCAACCTGTGTGTAAAACTCACGTGGCGTACGGACCGGCACTCGGCCGACGTGGCTGATGAGCATCCCACGGCGCAACCCGGCCTGCCATGCCGGGCCGGACTGATCGAGCTGGACGACGATCACCCCAACGTCGAACGGCGCCCGGCGATCCGGATCGGCCACGGCCGTTGTGTAGTCCACTCTCATGCCGCGCCAACTCGGCCCCGGCGTGGTGACGATTTTTCGGCCTTGTACGGGATACTTCGCCAAGGTGACGCTCAGCGTGCGGCTCTTTCGACCGCGCAACACGCTGAAGCGTGCGACTGCCTCGACCGGCAGCCGACCGACCTCAAGGACCAGGTCGTCGGATTCGTGCAACGGCGTGTCGTTCACTGCGGTAACCACGTCGTCGACCTTCAGCCCGTACCGTTGGGCGGGCGTGCCGGGCACCACGCGGCGGACTCGGATGCCGTGCAACCCGGCCGACAGTTCCTTTGGCTGCAGGTTGCCCGGCTGGATGCCGAGGAATCCGTACTCTACCTCGCGGCCCTGCTTCAGCACGTCGATTATTCGACGGAACGTCTTATCGACCGGAATGGCGTATCCTGCGGCGGTTTGGTGCCCGGCCGTGGCTGCCCAGGCTACGCTCAGGCCGATCAGCTCGCCGCGGAGGTTCACAACCGGCCCGCCGCTTGTGCCCAGGTTTAGCCTGGCGTCGGTTTGGATAAGCGTACCGAAGTGGTGCAGCGTCGGCCGGTCGGAGGTTTCCGTATCGCCCGGGGTCGGCGGCGCCTTTCGGGCAAGGTTCGAGACGATCCCCCAGCCGGCGCTGGGCTGTCCGTCTCGTGCAACGGCGTAGGGATTGCCAAGCGTAACGACGATCTGCCCTTTTTTTACGTTTGCCGCGTCGCCGAAGCGGATCGGCGGCAGCCCGGCCGTCTCGATCTCCAGCACGGCCAGGTCGCTCCTGGGGTCGGCGGCCTTGATCCGCGCCCGATATACCTTCCGCTGGTGCGTGGTGACGTAGTATTCGCTATCCTCGCCCAGTACATGGTATGCGGTCAGTATCAGCCCACGGCCGACGACCACACCGGTGCCGTATTCGTTTGGAATGAAGTCGGGATCGGTCGGTTCCGGCCCGGCGGCTGGCGCCGTGCGGCGACCGAACGGATCGCCCCGCGGCTCGAGGTTGAATGTCTCGCCGGGGCGTTCGATCCGCACCCGCGCGACGGCAACCACCGACTTCTCCGCCCGGGCGATCACATCGACCAACACCTTTTCGATCGCCGCGGCCGCATGTAACCCAGACGGCTTTTGGGCATAGAGCGGTGCGGTCGTCAAGCCGAGGGCGGCCAGTGCGGTGATCGTTTTGAAATAGAACGAACGTGACATGATAAATAGAGATTAGTGATTGGGGATTAGGAAAGCAGGTTGGTGCAAGCCCACACACTACGCCTTTGCCCCCGCACGCAGTGGGGGCTTTTCTAATCCCCAATCCCTAATCCCCAATCCCCAATCCCTATTCCTCACACCCGGCGGCGAGAATCTTCTGCCTCAACTCCTCGACGACATTCGGATTTTCTTTTAGATACTCTCTGACCTTCTCGCGGCCCTGGCCGAGTTGTTCCTGGCCGTATCGGAACCATGCACCGGCTCGCACTATCAACTTCTGCGCCATTGCCATATCGAGTATATCGCCCTCGTAGCTGATCCCGTCGGTGTGCATCATGTCGAACTCGGCGATACGGAACGGAGGGGCGACCTTGGTTTTCACCACCTTCGCACGGACCCGCTGACCGATCACCTGCTCGCCGTCCTTGATCTGCCCGATCCTGCGGACGTCGATCCGGCAGGAGCTGTAGAATTTCAGCGCCCGGCCGCCGGGTGTGGTCTCGGGCGAGCCGAACATAACGCCGATCTTCTCGCGAATCTGGTTGATGAAGATCACCGAGGTCTTGCTTTTGGAGATTGCACCGGTAAGTTTTCGCAGCGATTGGCTCATAAGCCGCGCTTGCAGCCCGACGTGCGTGTCGCCGATCTCTCCGTCGAGTTCTCTCTTCGGCACCAATGCGGCGACCGAATCGATCACAACGGCGTCCACCTCGTTCGAGCGGATCAACATTTCGGTGATGGACATTGCCTCCTCGCCGCTGCCGGGCTGGCTGACCAGCAGGGCCTCCAACTTGACGCCGAGTTTTTTTGCCCAGCTTGGGTCAAGTGCGTGTTCGGCGTCGATGAACGCGGCGATTCCGCCGGTCTTCTGTGACTGTGCGATCACGTGCAATGCCAAGGTGGTCTTTCCGCTCGACTCGGGGCCGAATATCTCGACGACCCTGGCTCTTGGGATACCCTGGCCGCCCAGCGCGATATCCAGCGACAGACTGCCGGTCGATATGCCTTTGATACGGCCCTGCTGCTCGGCCCCCAGCGGCATGATGGCCCCTTCGCCAAACTGTTTTTCGATCTGCGCGACTGTGGTTTTAAGCACCGGATGGTCGTCCAGCGGCCCGCCGTCCTTTTCGGCCGCCGTTGTGTCAGCCGAGGCTGTGCGTTTTGCAGTCTTTTTTGCCATGGTATTGTGCTGTACGTAGTTTTTTGGGTTCTATTTGCATAACGCTCAGCCGTTTGAAGTAACATGGACATTTTTTGCCCATTTAGCCGCCGTGCTTGCACGGCGCGTGAAGCAGCCAACCACCCGAGACGCGATTGGCAAGCCAAGCGGCTAAATAGATTTTGTTTACAAAATCTACCATCGTCCCCGACGGCCACCTCCGCCGCCGCCACCTCCGCCACCGCTGCCACCGCCACCTCGACGTGGACGATCCGATTTCGGGCGAGCTTCATTCACAGTTACCGAGCGACCGGCGATGTCACTAAGGTTGATCTTTTCAATCGCCTCCTTCGCTTGCTCGCTATCGGACATCTCAACAAATGCAAAACCACGGGAACGTCCCGTTTCACGGTCGTTGATGATACTGACTGACGAAACTTCGCCATACTGGGCGAACGCCTGTCGAAGGTCCTCTTCGGTCGCATCGAATGACAAATTGCCAACATAAATGTTTGTCATGAACTATTCCTTTCCTTGTGTGTGTAGAACGGTCATCGAACGTGGAACTGCACACACAAATGCGGCAAGGAGTAATCCTTGAAGCAGAAGTGCTTAAAACATCCCACGAACCATGGATTATCGAATTTGACCGGCTGGATGTCAATGGGGCGGCAATCATCGTCTGATTGCCGATGTAGACTGGGTCGAGCGAAGCGAGGCCCGGCTTTGGGGGGAATCGGAGGATTTAGAGAAGGTGGGGCTTGCTGTGCTCAACCCAGCCTATGTCTGGACTCTTACACCCAGAAACGGAAGACCAAAAAATATGGAACTCGCAGACCATTGCAACCGTCGTATAGTTGTATGTATCCTATTATTAACTGTGTCACCATGCCGTCATGATGAAACAACGGCCTCGTGGCGCCCCCTGCCAAACGGGGGGTGGCATCCCTTTTCTCTCCACATTTCGTGAGGAAATC
>DAOWNK010000171.1 GCA_030642635.1 Pirellulales bacterium | reverse complement strand
TTTTCTTGAAGTGCTTCAGCAGAAGTCGTTACCTCCTTCCACTGCTCCAAGTGCTACCGGCTGGAGCAACAAGTTGCCGGGTGGGATTCGCACCCACTGAAAATCGCCGCCTTTACACGGCACACTGAGAAATGCGGGCTAGTGGTTTTTCGTCTATTTCCGCAGGATGAGAGTAATTGCAATGTTTTTCTTAAAAGTATAGAATAAACGGTTTACAAATTGAGGCCTTACATCGAAAGTCCAGCAAGTCGTGCACTTAGATCACCTTCCAGGAACGTTTTTCGGCCCATCCAACCTGGTCGAGATGCTGCGCCACCGTGCGCGCTGCCAGCCGAAAGACATTGCCTTTACATACCTGATCGACGGCGAGAACCAGCAGGTGCACATGACCTATGAGGAGCTGGATCGCCAGGCCCGTGCGATCGGCGCATGGCTGGAATCGCTGGACCTGGTTGGCGAGCGGGCGTTGTTGCTGTATCCGGCCGGGTTGGAGTTCATCGCCGCGTTCTTCGGATGTCTTTACGCCGCCGTGGTGGCAGTGCCGGTTTATCCACCGCGGCGCAACCGTTCGATGGAGCGGATTCAGGCCATCGCCGACGACGCCGAGGCGAAAGTAGCGCTGACGACCGACGTGGTGCTGAAACGTGTCGAGCCGTTTATCGACGAGACGCCGCACTTGAAGGAGCTTACATGGCTGGCCACGTGCCATTGCCCGGAGGGGATGGACGGCCGCTGGGAGATGCCGGACGTGCACGGCGACACGTTGGCATTCTTGCAGTATACCTCCGGCTCGACCGGCACGCCGAAGGGCGTAATGCTAAACCATGCCAACCTGGTGCACAACTCGGCGCTGATTGCATACGCCTTCGAGCACACCCGCAGTGGCTCCGGGGTGTTTTGGTTGCCCAGTTACCACGACATGGGACTTATCGGCGGGATATTGCAGCCGCTGTACCTTGGTCGGCCGAACATCCTGCTCTCGCCGATGTCGTTTTTGCAGAAGCCGTATCGTTGGCTGTCGGCAATCTCGAGGTTCGGCGGCACGACCAGCGGCGGTCCCGATTTCGCCTACGACCTGTGCGTGCGCAAGATCACGTCTGAGCAGCGCAAAACGCTCGACCTGAGCAGTTGGACCGTGGCGTTCAACGGCGCCGAGCCGGTCTGTGCCGCAACGCTGGAGGCGTTCGCCGAGGCGTTCGGTCCGTGCGGTTTCCGCCGCGAGGCATTTTATCCCTGTTTCGGGCTGGCAGAGGCCACGCTTCTTGTTTCAGGAGGTTACGCCTACCGACCGCCGGTGATCCAATCGTTCGATGCGGCGACGTTGGGTGAAGGCCGAGCGGTAAACGCCGAACCGAACAGCAACGGGGCCTGCACGCTGGTCGGTTGCGGCGAGAGCCTGTCCGATCAGAAATTCGTCATCGCCGATCCGGAAACCAGACAAAAATACCCAGACGGCAAGGTGGGTGAAATCTGGGTAAGCGGACCGTCCGTGGCACAAGGCTATTGGCGCCAGCCGGAACTGACTGAGACCACATTCCGCGCGAGGCTGAGCGGCTCAGGCGAGGGACACTTCCTGCGAACCGGCGATCTCGGCTTTGTGCAAAACGGCGAGTTATTCGTCACAGGGCGTATCAAGGACTTGATCATTGTGCATGGTGTAAACTATTACCCGCAAGACGTTGAGCAAACTGTTCAACAGTCACACGATCGGCTGCGCGTCGGCTGCGGGGCGGCATTTACCGCAGAGCTGGACGGCCGGGAACAACTCGTCGTGGTCCAGGAGGTGCAACGGCACAAAACAGCCGACCAGCGAGCAATATTTGAGGCAATCCGTCGACGAGTTGCCGCCGAACACGATCTGATGCTCGATGCCGTCGTGCTGCTTAAGGCCGGCAGCATTCCCAAAACCTCAAGTGGAAAAATCCAGCGCCATGCCTGCCGCAACGGATACCTCGGCGATACGCTTGAGGTGGTCGGACGATGGACGACCGGCGACGTGCAGGAACCGGCAGGCAAAGAAGGTTCGCTTTCCCGTGTGGCTGGTGGCAGAGCCGAAGGCGATGCCCCAGCAGTTCCGGGGCACCGCTTCGCTTTGCCCCGGCCACACGACGCTTTGCCTCAGACACCCGACTCCTTGTCCCGGCCATCCAATACAGCGATCGGGGAAAAAACCACCGAAGTAGTATTTGAGGAGATTCGTCGTGTGGCCAAGGAGCGTGCAGCCGGGTTGACGCTCGACGACTCGATTGTCGAGACCGGGCTGGATTCACTCGAACGCATGGAGATACTCGCATCATTGGAAGAACGCTTCGGCGGCCGCTTGCCCGAGGAAATCTTCCCCGACCTGCACACGGCAAGGCATCTTATCGAGGTGGTTGAAAAATACCTCGGCACCGAGCCGCGCGAGAAGTCAACCCGCCCGGCCGACTTCGAGGTCCCACCGGCACATTACCGATTTGAGCAGTTTCCAGAGATTACACAACTGAAGCAGACGCTTGCATTTGCCGAAACGTCGGGGTTGAGTAATCCGTTTTTCACCGTGCACGACGGCGTGATGAACAATCTCACAACGGTCGACGGCCGGGAATTGATAAACTTTTCAAGTTTCAACTACCTCGGGTTGTCGGGCGATCCGGTGGTAACCAGGGCCGCCAAGGAGGCAGTCGATAGGTACGGCACCAGCGTCGGCGCCAGCCGGCTGGTCTCCGGCGAAAACCAATTACACGTCGAGTTGGAGCGGGCGATCGCCGAGTTCCTTGGCGCCGAGGACTCCATAGTATTCCCGTCCGGCCAGGCCACCAACGAGACGGTAATCGGTCACCTGCTCGGTCCCAGCGATTTGATTCTGCACGACGCTTTGGCTCACAACAGCATCATTCAGGGGAGCATCCTCTCCGGCGCACGACGGCGACCGTTTGCGCACAACGACTGGCAGGCTGCCGACGAGTTGCTGCGTCTGTACCGGCACGAGTACCGCCGCGTGATAATCGTCATCGAGGGTGTCTACAGCATGGACGGCGATTTCCCCGAGTTGCCGAAGTTCGTCGAGGTCAAAAACCGCCACAAAGCAATGCTGATGGTCGACGAGGCACACTCGCTTGGAATAATGGGCAAAACCGGCCGTGGGCTGTGCGAGCACTTCGACGTGCCCGCCGACGAAGTCGAGATAGTGATGGGAACCATCAGCAAGACGCTGGGCAGCGGCGGCGGATTCATCGCCGGGTGCAAAGACCTGGTGCAATACCTGAAGTACACGGCGCCGGGGTTCGTCTTCGCCACCGGTATCTCGCCGGCCAACACCGCTGCTGCGCTGGCTGCATTGAAACTGCTGGAAGCAGAACCCCAGCGGGTCTCACAGCTTCGCGACCGCAGCCGGCTGTTCCTGAAACTGTGCAAGCAGCACGGCCTTAATACGGGCATGAGCAACGATACGCCCGTGGTGCCGGTAATCCTTGGAAATTCAATGCGCTGTCTGGAACTTGCCAACGCGATGTTCACACGAGGCGTGAACGTAAAGCCGATCCTGCATCCAGCCGTAGAGGAAAGCGCCGCACGAATGCGGTACTTCATCAACTCGCTGCACACCGAGCAGCAGATTCGCTACACGGTGGATACTATGGTAGAGGAACTTCGGCAATATGACTCATAAAGCCGCGACCGGTGGTCGCGCCATGTATTGTCGGCTTTGGCGCGACCACCGGTCGCGGCTTTATATTCGATGTCTCACCGATTCACATCAATACCGAACGTCAAGCCGTGCATGAACACTTCTTGCCGGTTGAACTGATCGGCGATACCCATGGCGGCGACTTCGTAATTGATCATATTCGATGCCCTGGCGATCCCGTCCATCCAAATGCCCGTCCAGCCTGCCCGGAGCGAGACGGCGCGGGTTATCTGGAATCGGGCTTCCGCCCGGAGTTCGGCCACGGGGCTCCACTCGGAGATGTGCTCCGAATCCTCGAATGAAGTAGTGGACATGGTGTGCGGCACATAGGGGTTTCCGGGCGGGCCAGGATACTCGAATTCGTCGGGCCAAGAATCGTTAAGTTGGGTGCCGAATACACCGTGCTGGCGGATATTCTGCGAGTTAAATCCTGCAAAGAAGCGTCCTTCGGTGGATAGCATCCAGCGGCCGGATTTCCTGAACCATCTGGCGCCGATCTGCGGGCCGACAATGTGGTTTTCGGCCTTGGTGTTCCACCAACTGTTCGCCAAAACGCTACCCGGGCCGGTTGGTGAACCTTGGTCGTCGACGATAAATCGACTCTCGCCGGTTGCATGAACGTCGAACTCGTCGTCGAACGCCATGTATCGCACACCGAAAAACAGCTCGAAAATCCCGCCGTGACGGTTCTGACGCAAACGGTGCAGGTACATCCATTCCACGCTCCACGTCTCCACGCGGTTGCGGATGCTGACTTCGTCGAAGGTGACCGGTAGGTCGCGGATGATCTCCGGGTAATCGTAATCGTACACCATCCCGGTTCCAACAGTCTTGTATGACGGTGGGCCTGGACTAGTACCGTAACCCATTGTCACAGGGACGTAGCCTTCCAGCAGCTTTGTACCGGAAGGGCCGAATGCGTCGTCGACGAAGACCATATCGACGTCCGAGATCGAGAAGTTTTGGGTTTGACTTTTCAACTGGTACACGCTCAAAAACCAACCGCGGCCGTCGACGACCCGTCCGAACTCGATTCGGTTGCCCTCGGTGAAGTCGGCGCGCAGCAATCCGGTGTCCAGCGTGTTTTCCTGGACGATCATATCTGCATCCGTCGGGCCGTAATACACGTTTCGCGTAAGGCCCTGGAATCCGACGGTGGTCACCTCCGGTGTGGAGATCGACCAGCTCAGGCCGTCGAAGACGAAGAAGAAGCCCTCTTTCGGCTGTGGCCCGTTGCCGTACGGGCGGACCTCGGCCGGGGCGAACAACTGCATATCTTCAATGTCCCCGTGGTAGTTGGTCCCAAGGTTCGAATGCAGACCTTTGGCGTAGGCACTTGCTGCCGTCAGCAGAACCAACATCACAACAGCCGGAATTAGTCTTACGCGGTATGACATGGCTTTCTTCCACCTCGATCTATGCGGAATTGAGGAGTTACACGACCCTGTTGCGTGGAAAGATTGCGCTGAGGCCGTGACGGTAGTATCGGACGTGCCGGTCACGGTAGTTGAGTAAGAAAGGCAAAGCCTGCGGAAAATGAGGGCAACATGCCCGGATGCGGGAGGGTTCCTGGAAAGGCAGGAAGAATAGGCAACCAGGGCAGAATTGCCGCCGCGTCAACAGCGAGCCGCCGGGTTTATCCCGGCGCTGCACTTGCGCGGGGATGAACCTCGCGGCTCGCCTAGAAACGAGAGAACCACTATTCATTCCGTAAGATCGATCGCCTGAGAAATCAGACCCGGTAGGTTGTTCAACCGGCGAAGATCGTCCGCCAGCCGCGGATGGACGAAAATCCGCACACGTTTTACGTAGTCGTCGAACTGTTTTTCGGCCAGGGTGCGCACCACAGGGGAAACATTGCCGAACTGTCGATAGCGGTCTTCCTTGGGAAAGTAAATGTCGATGTCGAACTGGACTTCATGGGCAATCGGCGGTGCGTCGAACAGCACCTCGTGCGGTGCGACCACACGTCCCAGCGCCGTGCTGGCGACCGACGCGAAATGTTCAGCACAGGCGGCCAGCCACGGATACGGCCGTCGGGCGAGCCGGTCGTATAGTTCGCGTTGCTCGATGAAGCTGTATTGTGCCAGCCGTTTGTAGAGCCGTCGCACCGGTCCGAACAGTCCGCCGAGCAGCTCGCCGGCCGGGGCGCCGTCGCCTGCAAGTTCCAGCTCTGCGATCATATTGCCTTCGGTCATGCGGAACAGGGTGTCGAGGTTCAATAGCCCGTGCAACATATAAAATGCCCGTTGCAGCATCGCCGTGGCCGAGCGTACGGCGTGGTGCCAATATACCTCGCTGAACATGACGTATCGTGCGAATACCATCAGTTCAGCGGCGGTTTTCCCTTTTTCGGTCACGGCCAGTGCGTTGCCCGAGCGGTTCAGCACCAGGCTGCCAAGCAGCCGGTGTTGGTCGAAGTGTCGTCCGTAGGGCACGCCGGCGTGCAGGCTGTCGCGGAACAGGTAGTCCATCTTGTCGATGTCGATCGGCCCGGAGATCATGCTGGCGAGAATCCGCGACGTGGTATCGCGCGGCTTCTCGCTCAGCAGCGCGACCACGTCTCGCGGGTTGATCGCCCAATCGTGACGCAGCACGTCGGCCAGGTCGCCTTCCAGCAGGAAACTGTTGGCCAGCAATTCGTGGCTGGGCACGCTCGGCAGCCGGATGTCCTCAATCGCGTGGCAGAACGGCCAGTGGCCGATATCGTGCAGCAACGCGGCGACGATTAACACCTCGGCATTGTGCGGACTGACTGATTTTGCAAATCGCTCATCGGCTGCAAGCTGCTTCAGGTACATCAGAGCCAGGCGGTACACACCCAGCGAATGTTCAAACCTGGTGTGGATCGCCGCCGGGTAGACCAGCGATACCAGGCCCAATTGGCTGATCTTCGCCAGCCGGCGGAACTCGACCGTATCGATCACCGCACGGACCCGGTCGGTAAGCGGCACGTCGGTCTCCGGCGGAATGCGCACCAGCGAACGTCGTGCGTCCAGTGCGGCCACTTCCGGGATGTCGCGTATGGCGTTCATATTGTTGGATATTTTAGACGAATATTTTACCATACAACCATTTGCAGTAAAGGTGTAATAAGGGGAGATGGAAAAGGGGGACTGCACTTTCTGAGAAATGAACTTTGCTACGTGGCCAACGCCATGAGGCTTTTGGCCAGGCCGATGATTTTTCGTGGGAGCAACCATATGTGGGTAATCGTCGATAATTCGTTTCGGAGAATCTGCTGGCGCAGGGCTT
>DAOWNK010000222.1 GCA_030642635.1 Pirellulales bacterium | reverse complement strand
GTCGTGGTGACCGATTTCATCGAGCCGGATATGGACTGGGAAGCCGAGGAGATGGAAAAACGGGGCGTCGATTTCGTCGCGCATCAACTCAAGTTTCGGCCGGAAGAAGAAGTGATCGAAGCGGTCGGATGCATGGACGAGGTAGCCGAGCAGGCGATTGCATTGATCTTCGCCTGCGCGCGGCAGATACCACAGAGCCGCAAAATACTCGACGATTCGGTCGCACGTGGCCAGTGGGATTTCTCGCCGTTGGCAAAGTGCTATCGCATGGCCGGCAAGACGCTCGGGATCGTCGGCTGCGGTCGGATCGGCAGCAAGGTATATCAGAAGATGCGGCATTTCGGGTTCCACGATATCCTGGTCTGCGATCCATACCTGCCGCAGGAACGGCTCGACGAGCTAGGCATTGTCGTGGCGCCGCGCGAAAAGGTCTTTCGTGAGGCGGACTATATCACAATTCATACGCCGCTTACCGACGAGACCCGACACATTGTCAATCGCGACACCTTGGCGATGATGAAGCCGACTGCGTATCTGGTCAACACGTCGCGCGGCCCGATGGTAGATCACGAGGCGCTGGCCGAAGCGCTGCGTGAGAGGAGAATCGCAGGTGCAGGGATCGACGTTTACGACAACGAACCGCCGGAGAACACTTATCCGCTGCTGAAACTGGACAACGCAATTCTAACGCCACACCTTTCCTGGTACAGCGAAGATGCCGCATGGGATATCCGGCGGAAGATAGTCGAAGACATCGACCTGGCGCTGGCCGGTCGGCCGCCGCGATTTTGCGTCAATAAAGCCGCGACCGTTGGTCGCGCCGAACAATAACGATAACACAGTCATTAACGACAGCACAGTGGCGCCGGCGTCTCGCCGGTGTCATGCGAGTGAAAGCATTGCCACAATTTCTCCACACCGGCGAGACGCCGGCGCCACTTACTGAAAATATATCCAAAATAATCGTAAAACATGGGAATCTCATATGACCGTCGTCAACATGAAGACTTCCGTTCCCGGCCCGAGGTCGAAGGAGTTGATCGATCGCTGGAAAAAGGTCGAGGCCGACTCGACCGGCTATCAGGCGGCGGTCGTCTGGGACCAAGGCCGCGGCTGTACGGTTACCGACGTGGACGGCAACACGTACATCGACTGGACAAGCGGCGTGCTTGTGACCAACGTCGGCCATGCCCATCCGCACCTGGTCGAGGCTATATGCCGCTCGTCGGAAAAACTGCTTAACAACTACGAATGTCCAAGCGAGTACCGTGTGTTGGCTGCCGAAAAGCTGGTCGATGCCTTGCCAAGGGCGAGATGAGCAGCACCTACGGCGGCAACCCGGTCGGCAGCGCAGCGGTCGCCGCAGTGCTGGAGATCATGGAGCGGGAAAAACTCTCGGAAAACGCCCGGAAGATGGGCGCGGTCATCGTGGACCGGCTCAAGCAGACGCAAGAGAAATCAAAACACCTTGGCGACGTTCGCGGCCGTGGACTTGTGATGGGCCTGGAGTTGGTCAAGGACAAAAAAACCAAGGAGCCGGCGCCGGAACTGATCCGGCCGATCATCGACCGATGTGCCGAAAATGGTTTGCTTGTAGGCTCGGTCGGCATCTTCGGCAACGTCATTCGAGTGGCCCCGCCGCTGGTGATCACCGAATCCGAGGCACACGAAAGCTGCGACATCATGGAGAAGGTGCTGTTATCCTTATAGCCGCTCGCGGCTTCGCACCCTACTTTACAATGTTACCCGACAAAAAAACCATCCGCAAAACCATCGACGACCTCATGCCGTCGGCCAAGGAGTTCTTGTGCAAATTGATCTCCTTCCCATCCACCTCGGGCAACGAGCACGAGTTGATGTGCTGGGCTGAAGGGGAATTCAAGTGGCTCGGCGTTGAGGTCGAGCGCGTGCCGCTTAGCGATGCTATCAAAAACGACGAAGATTATTCCAGCCCGGTGCCGGACATCAAGTACGACGGGCGGTTCAACCTCCGGCTGTGTTTACCGGGCAGCGGCGGCGGCCGGCGGCTGTTGTTCAACTCACACGCCGATGTTGTCCCGCCTTCTCAAGGGCAGGAAAAACCGTTCGAGGCCGTCGAGACAGACGGCGTGATCCACGGCCGCGGCGCGTGCGACGCCAAGGGCCAGGTGGCGACCATCTATTTGGTACTGGCTGCACTTAAAAAACTCGGCGGACAACTATCCGGCGATGTAATCGCACACATCGTCAACGAGGAGGAAAACGGCGGCAACGGAACACTCGCCATGGTCCGTGCCGGCCGGCACGCCGACGCCTGCATTGTGATGGAGCCGACGACAAACAAGATATTCTCCAGCGTACGCGGCGCGGTCTGGTTCCGTATCATCTGCAAGGGCAAGCCGGGCCACTCGGGGCGGGCGGGTGAGACGATTAGTGCACTGACGCTCGCCCGCCGCGCGATGGACGTGCTCGAACAGTATCATGCCGATTTGCTGGCCGCGTCGCGTGGAATCCCGTTGTTTGACAAGTACGAAAACCCGATGCCGATCACGTTCGGCCGGTGCACCGCCGGCGATTGGCCGGCGACCGCCCCGTCGCGTGCAGTTGTTGAGGGCGTTTTGGGACTGCTGCCGAACAAAACCCGACACGAGGTCATGGCCGAAATGCAAGCAGTGCTGAACGACAGCGATGACAAGCAACTGGCGGACCGTGTTAAACTGGAGTTCATGTATCGCCACGACAGCCACGTGCTCGATCCAAAGCATCCGCTGGTCGAGCAACTCAAACAATGCTGCGGCGACTGGAATCTGTCGGTTGAAGTAGACGCCATGACCGCCTCGTGCGATTCGTGGTGGTACAATAACCAATTGAAAATCCCAACGGTGGTGTACGGCCCGGGCACATTGGGATACGCACACAGCAACGAGGAGCAGATTGCACTTAGCGACATCGCCGAGGCCGGCTGCGTGCTTACCGATTTCGCCGCACGATGGTGCACATAGCCGCTTGCGGCTTAGCAGCAAACGGGATTGCGAAGCCGCAAGCGGCGAGTAAATACGAAACCAAAGGATTCACACCAATGAAAGCACTGGTCAAAACCCAAAAAGGCGTCGGGCGCCTGTGCCTGATGGACATGCCCGAGCCGAAGCCTGGCACCGGCGAGGTGCTCATTGAAATCTACGCCAGCGGCATCTGCGGCACCGACGTACACGTGAAGAACGACGTTTTTCCCTACTGGCCGCCGGTTATCTTGGGTCACGAATTCTCAGGTGTCGTTGTCGAACTCGGCCCTGGTTGCAAACATTACAAGGAAGGCGACCGTGTAGTGGGCGAGCCGCACACGCGGCACTGCGGACAGTGCTACCTGTGTCGTACCGGCAACGTGCAGATTTGCCCCGACAAACGCAGTCCCGGCTGGGGTATCCACGGCTCGATGGCAAAGTACCTCGTCATGCCGGAACAACTCCTGCACCGGATTCCCGATGGTATGGACTTCGATACGGCCGCGGTGGTCGAGCCGACCGCAAACACAGTCCACGACATCTACGAACGTGCGGGCATCACCGCGGGCGACTTCGTGGTGGTGCTCGGCCCGGGGCCGATCGGGCTGTTGGCCGGTCTGACCGCCCGGGCAGGCGGCGCACGGCACATAGTCATGGTCGGTGCGCCGCCGGATGAAGGGCTGCGGTTGGATACGGCACGCCGGCTCGGTTTCCAAACAGTTTTGAACGTTGGCAAAGACGACATTGTCAAAGCAGTGATGGACCTGACCGATGGGATTGGCGCCGACCTGGTAGTCGAGTGCTCCGGTGCGCCGGCGGCGATTGCCGGCACGGTCGATCTGATTCGCAAGAAGGGCCGGATTTGTGCGATCGGTCTGACCGGCGGAAAGACCGTCGATTTCCCCTGGGAGAAAGCAGCGTTCAAAGTAGCCGATATCCATTTCTGCCTGTCTACGAGCTATACAAGTTGGGACCGTACAATCCACTTGATCGCAACCGGTCAGATTCCAGCACAAGAGGTCATCACCCATCGCCTGCCACTTTCCGATTGGGAAACGGCCTTTGAAGAAATCGAGGCACAACGGGCGTTGAAGGTAATTTTACACCCATAAGCCGCTTGCGGCTTCGCATAGGAGAACACAAAAATGACCACCGGATTCGGAATACTCGGCGCCGGGATGATCTCGGCTCTGCACGCCGACGCGCTGAAAAACTCGCAAAAGGCCGAACTCGTGGCCGTCTGCGATCTCCAGCAGGAACGGGCCGAGAAACTCGCTGGCGACTTTGCACCCAATGCAAAAGTCTATACGAAACTCGACGACATGTTGGCCGACCCAAACGTGAAGGTGGTAAACGTCGTCACGCCGAACCACCTCCACGCCGACGCCGTGTTGGCCTGCGCCACGGCCGACAAACACATACTCTGCGAGAAACCGCCGGCCATGTCGCTGACCGACACCGACCGGATGATCGAAGCTTGCAACCAAGCTGATGTTAAGTTTGGTATATTCGTCCAGTGTCGAGTGCGCGAGTCGATTCGGCAAATGAAAAAGGCGATCGACCAAGGTCGCTTCGGTCGAATCCTACGGGCCGACACCATTATGAAGTGGTACCGCTCCACAGAGTATTACCACACCGACGCTTGGCGTTCCGACCGACGAAACGGGGCCGGCGTTACCGTCCAACATGCGTTCCACTACATCGACCTGCTGCAATATCTCATGGGGCCTGCCAAAACCGTGCAGGCACGGATGGACAACTTTGCACACCCGGATGTAAAACTCGAAGACACGCTCGACGCGCTGATACATTTCGGCAACGGTGCGACCGGCTCGGTCATCGCCAGTACGGCACTTTGGCCGGGAACCGACGTGCGGATTGAAATCTACGGCGAGACCGGCGCGGCTGTTATGCAGGGCGCGGCGTTCTCGCTCTGGCAGTTCCAAGACGAACGGCCCGAGGATGAAACCATCCGCCGCTCGGGCGATGCCGATCAGGCAACCGCCGGCAGCGACCCCACGGCGTTGGCCAGCATCGAGCACCAGTTGGTTATCGACGACTGCATCGACGCGATAGCGGAAGACCGCGAGACCATCATCCCGTGCACCAGCGTCCGCCCGACTCTGGAGATGGTCCTGGCGATGTACAAATCGGACAAGGAGGGCCGACCGATTGAATTGCCGCTGACGGACGAATACAGTATTTGGAGATAGCGTTTTCTGCGGGGTTTCGAGCTAATAGCTGAGAGCTTGTGAAACAATTCAACACATAGATTTCGACTACTGTGGCCAAGAGTGTTATGATTTTCCAGAACCGGACAGTTCGATCGCTTAATCCCGTTGTGTGCGGGCCGGATGGTTGCGCGAGAGGGCAATCGACCATGTCGGCAAGTCTACCAGAGCGCCTATGTCCTC
>DAOWNK010000056.1 GCA_030642635.1 Pirellulales bacterium | reverse complement strand
GTTTGCTTTGCGTGCTGATATGATTCGGATAACCGAGTCATCAGCACGGTAACAATGGCACACGACGAGGACTCGAAGCGTGAAGCTCATGCCAAGCATCAAAAAACGGTCTTCGTCATCGGAATGATCGGGGTCAAAGTAGCGAATAGCGTTCTCATCGAGAAAGACTGTCTGGGCTTCCTCGAAAGAGACCTTGTGTTTTCGCTTGTTCCCCCGGTTCTTCCTCTCGTCCCACTCGAAACGGATGTCACTCATGTGTATATTGTACGTACAATATGGTGGTTAGTCAAGTCGTTTTCCGTGGCCGTGTTGTGCTACCTGGCCGGAGAGCGATCAATTGGAAAAGCTACTGGACCGCAAACTAACCCTCCTCATTGCCGGCCCAGTGATTGCGTCGATGTGTATTTGGCGTTTTGCACTTATGTTCGTAGTGGCCCGATTCATCGACGAGCTAGAGAGAATCGTCTGCCGCAAGCCACGCCCCCAAGAGCCAGGCCGTCCCCGAACCAATGAAAATTAGTATTGCGTCCCCGGAATGCTGTGTCCCCGGAATACAGTAATGCCACATAATTGGGGGTTTGGGGTGTTTGACATCGGTGGAGGTTGTTGCTAAAATAACTCTTTTACCCGAATCCCAGGATGATACATCGTCCACAACTATGGAGAGTAGAGAAATGTGCAAAACACTAACGTTCCCGATCCTGTTGAGTGGAGTGAGATTCGCTTGTTTAGCGTGGCTGTTCGCAGTGTCAGGGATTGCACGAGCCGAGGTGGTGCGGTTTACAGGTGTGGATGATATATCGACTCGAACAACGATCTTCTACGCAGACCCTTATATACAAGATGTACGATTCAGTGGCACTTCTCCTGCCTTTACGGCTGGCGATGTCACGCTCGATTCCACCGCCCAAACCATCCTCTACAACCATTTAACCTTTTTTACAGCTGCTCCGACAACTCGATCAAAAACCATCAGCGAAATTCGGCCGGGCACATTCGAAGTTGTTAACACACAGGCAACCATCACTTTTGACCCAATTTCTATCACAGCGGAGAATATCGGGCCTCTGCCTCTTCAGAACCAGACCACCTATTTCGCTGTCCACAATAACACGGACGGTAGCTACGGCAGCTTTCCAACTATCCCGCTTACAGGCACTTACAGCGTGACCCGAGAATTGGAAACTGTATCCGGCGCTTTCGCCATTCCTCTGCCGATTTCTTCTATGAACCGGTTTCCGGTCGATCTCCTCTATGTGGATGATTATCCCAACAGCATCATGCTCAAGGGGAAATACGGCGGCTGGGATGCCTCAGTACAGTGGAACGACTGGTCCTCGGGTATAAACAATCTCACCAAGAGGACTATCTTCAGCGGTATAGTCGGAGGATTCGACTGTGCCCTCGAATTGCAGAGCGTTTACTTCAATCGCAAGAACAATTACACAACGTTAACCGCTATCCCTGAGCCTTCCACCCTCATCCTGCTGGCCATGGGTGCGGTTGGGCTGCTGGTGGCCTACGCTTGGCGACGGGGCCTTTGGGGTCAGAACTTGAATAGTGAATAGCGAGGATTTACCGGCTCCAGTTGGTCGTCCAAGCCAGGGTGCTATTCACTATTTAAGCTCCGACCTCAAGGCTCCGCAAGGTTTCTCACAAGCTACGCCCCCAAAAACCCGGCTGTCCCCGAACCAATGAAAATTAGTATTGTGTTCGCGGAATACCGGACGGCTAATCGCCGCAGGTGAAGGCCGCATTAACTGGTGCAACTGTTGCCAAACCAACAGATGAAAATGACACACAACGAACCACGGCCGACCGACGAGGACATTACCCGCTTGTTCCGTGAGTACGACGATGTTGGACCTGACACGTCACTTTGGTTTCGTCCCGCACAACAATTGCTCAAGGATGGTAAATCTGTCGGTCGAGTCGTCGCGTTGACTTTTGCTCTGACGGAGCAGGGGCGTTTCCCGTTCGGCATCTTCACAGAAACCAACAAAAGCCGCTTGGTTTTTTGGCCGGTACTGTCTCCGCACGTGAACATGACCCGCGCCGGGCACGCCATTGATGTCTTTGACCATATTACGATCGAGTTTCCCAGCGAGAAAATCCACGTGACGGCTTATGACGTGGACAACAAGCCAATCCACGAAGGACGCGCATGGGGAACGTACCGTTTCCCTGATTGCGAGCTTTCTTTGTGGTTTCTGTTCATGGTCCGTGATTGCGTCATCCGTCAGCAGGACGTGGCAGTGCAAAGGAGCGTTCCCGTACCCCCAACTGACAAGAAGCGGCGAACTAACGAATTTATTCGCTATGCACAGAGCATAGCGTTCTCAAATGTACCGTTACCACCAGCCAATCCATCCTCGGACTACATTTACGGCGGTGTCTACCTTGCCAGATCAGGCTTCAACGCCGAGAATTTGCCTGCCTCAATTCTGCCGACTGATCGCATGGATACGCAGGTCGACGATTGCCCGGATGGTAGTGAATTCCCAATTGCCGTGTCACAGATTCCATATGGTGACCGAGTGTTGTGCTTCGCAACCGCTCGCCCGCCAGGCAAGCTCAAAACAGATGTCTCTATTGCATTTCCGCACAGGTGAAAAAATGGGTCAGAACTACCTATTGGTGAGCAGCGGCAAAAAGGGGCGGCATGCGTGAGAAAACAGTTCCAGAGCAGCGCGAGATCGTCCGTGTGAAAAAAAGGACAACGGTGAAGATATGAGCAAGACCGTATTGCAGCCTGCGGAGTTGCACGCCCTGTTGCGGACATTCAAGGAGCAACACGCCGGAGAGCACCACTTACTCGCTCTGGGCTACTTTGGTTCCTACGCCCGAAACGAGGCTACGCCCGAGAGCGACGTCGATGTGGTTTTCCAGACTGATCGGCCCGATCTGTTCATTACGGCCATGCTAAGACAGGATTTGGAAACGTTCCTGGATCACTCGGTGGATGTCGTCCGGCTGCGGGACTCGATGAATCCACGATCCAAGTCGTCAGCGACGGGGTCGCTAAGGCAACCGAAGCAACCGAAGTGGCAAAGGCCGACTTTATGCCAAAGGTCGTCAGCAGGAACGGCTGCGAATCGTGATGAACAAATTTATGCAAGGCGAGGACAGCCCCACTGACGTTGTGGACGCCCAAACTGCCATGACCGTAGCTGAACAGCGCTACTTCGAAACCGTATACGCACTGCGTTCCGCCATAGCCCGACTCGAATACGCCATGGGTGTCAGCTTCCACGGCGCGTGAAGTAAGCAAAACGTTTGATGATTCCAGTGGTAGTTCGAGTCCCTGCGCCGCTACTCTTCACAGATTGCCTAAATCCCCGCATCCTTTCATTTCTCCGCGTTCCCGCAGTCCGAATTATCGGACAATTCCGAAAAGTTCGCTAAACCGTCAAAAGCGCATGGTCCGATACTGCGTAATGACGTTATGCGTTGCTCTACGGTTTTATCACCACCCATATGCGGGGAATATCATGTTGATTAAAAGGTTGGCAGCGGCAGTTTTGGCGGTCGGAGTCGTCTCGTCTGGCACCGTTATGGCCCAATCGTCGCATTCTTCAATCGGGATGCCGTCGCGGTCGAAGCAGAAGAAATCGCTTGCCGATCAACTCGGCGGTCTTGGAGACGGCCTGGGACGCACGGTCGATAATATTGGCCGGAGGGTCGACGATATCGGGCGGACTGTGTTGGGAAAGATTCTGCCCGGCGGCAAGGAAGACCGGGAATCCAGCACGGCTGAAACAGCCGTGGCACAATCTCGGCAACAACACGGACAGGTCCGTTCCACTTCGGCCAGGGCCGGAAGTATTTTGAACGCTTCATCGAGAATGGACACACGCCCAAAGATAAAGATGCCGACCCGCTCGAAGATGGTCGTATATTCCAAGAAATCATATTCCGAAAAGTCGGCCGGCTCGATGACGGTCGCACCGCGTCGTTCCTCGCAGACCGCCGGGACGACAAACTCGGCGGCTCGCTCGACCGTCGTGTCCGGTTCATCTTCATCGGGCAGTGCTCCAATTATCCGTCCCTTGCACGAACGTCTTGCGGCGTTTCGTCAATCGGCGTTTGCGACGGACAATCGGGAGGTTCAGAAGGCAGCATCACGACGGCCGACCGCTGCAACGGAACGTTCGGCGGAAGTTTTCCAGAGGAGCAAGCAACCCTCGACGGTTCAGCGTCCCACGCCGGCCGTCCGGTCGAAGAAAGCAGTGGACACGGCGGATACTGTTGCGCCGCAAAAAACCGTAGAGGCTACAGCGGAGACCGCCTCACCACAAAAAACCGACAAGCCGACGCCGGCTGCAAAACCGACGCGAGCAATCGAGCCGATCACTGCGGCGCTAAATCCGATGCGGAACGCCGCCTCGGCGGTGAAGCCGAAACCACCGGCCGTGCAGGGTAAAAAATCGCTGTTTACGGCCAATGGTCCGATGCTCGGTATCGAGACTACCGGACCGCGACAAATTGCCGTCGGCAAGGAATCGAAATACGCCGTAACAATCCAGAATTCCGGCCGTGCGGCGGCCGACGAGGTGGTCGTACTGGTCGATCTTCCGGATTGGGCCGAGGTGCTCGGTACACAGACGAGTACCGGAGCGACTGAATTGATCGATCAAGGCCGTGACGCCCGACTGTTGCAGTGGAGTGTTGGGAATCTTCCGGCGAAAGTCAGTCAGCACATGACACTTAGGATCGTGCCGCGAGAAAGCCGGCCGTTCGATCTGGCCGTGCGATATCAATACAAACCGACGGCCTCCCATGTGTCGATCGAGGTGCAGGAGCCGAAACTGGCGATCGCACTGGAAGGGCCGCGAGACGTACTTTACGGCGAAAAGGGGACCTACAAACTGAATCTTGCCAATACCGGCAACGGTTGTGCAGAAAACGTCATCGTCCGGTTGGTGCAAATCGGAGGTGTAGGCAACCGGCCGATCTCACGTAACCTTGGGGACATTGCCGCAGGAGGAGAAAAGTCCGTCGAGGTGGAGTTGACCGCCGGGCAGGTCGGCGAAATGACGATCCGCGTCGATGTCCGAGGCGACGGCGGCGTACACGCCGATCTGTCCGAACGGGTTGTGGTTCGTCGTGCCGATCTGCAGGTCGAGGCGGCAGGACCGAAGGTGCAATACGTCGGCGCAGTGGCTACGTACAGCTTTTGCGTTCGCAACCCGGGAACTGCTCCAGCCGAGAACGTTAGGCTCTCGGTAAACCTGCCGGCCGGTATGAAATACATATCCGGAATCGAAACCAACCGGCTGAAAACGGACGGAAACAACTTGCAGTGGACAATCGACCGCCTGGAGCCGGGCAACGAGAACAACTTTGAAATCAAGTGCAGCCTCGGCCTGCCGGGCGCCGTTCATGTGGACATGGTCGCCACGGCCGACGGCGAGTTGAACGCGGCCGCCGGTGCGACCACTCGGGTAGAGGCCATAGCCGATCTCGTCCTGGACGTGCAGGATCCGACCGGTCCGGTGCCGGTCGGCGGCGAGGCGGTCTACGAGTTGCACATCCGCAACCGCGGCAGCAAGGCAGCCTCCGAGGTCCAGGTATTCGTCTACTTCTCGCGCGGCGTAGAACCGACATCGGCCGACGGCGCACGGCACCGCATAGCGCCGGGCCAGGTGGTCTTCAGCCCGATTACTTCGGTGGCCGCCGGAGGTGAACGGGTGCTGAAAATTCGTGCCAAGGCCGAAGCAGACGGAAATCACATCTTCCGCGCCGAGGTGCACTGCAAGCCGCTGGGAACCCGGCTGGTCAGCGAAGAGACGACGCACTTCTATCGGTAGAAGTTTAGCCCGGCGGCTCGCTACAAACACGCCGGGTAAGCACGCCGCGTAGACGCGGCGGCTAAACTACTTATCGTCCGTGATAGTCGAACCCTTCTACTCCGAGCTTCAGCCGGAACACGGCCTCCTTGGCGGCGACGGTGGTGTATAGGTATCCGCCGTGAAAGTGGCAGTTGGTTGCTCGATCGCCGCCGGCGTCGTATTGTCGGATAAGCTCACCGGAGGGGACCTCGACCACGTTGACCACCCCGCCGGTCCACATGGCGACGTATAGTCGCCCGGCGTCGTCGAAGATCATGCCGTCCGGCGAGGTTAGCCCGCCGATTATCTCACCCCGGGTTTCGGTGGGAAAGTCGAGCAGCACCCGGCGGTTTTCAACCGTTCCGTCGTCGGCCAGGTCGAAGATGAACACTCGATACCGTTGGCTTTCCGCCACGCAAAGGTGTTTCTGATCCGGTGTAACAGCCAGGCCGTTCGGGAACGCCATGTCGCCGGCCAGACGCGAGACTTTGGTCGTGCCGATGTCGTAACGATACACCGAGCCGACGGGGTTCTTCACGCTCGAGCCGCCCGGATCGGTGAAGTATATATTGCCCGAGCGGTCCAGCGCCACGTCGTTTATGCTGTTAAAGCGTTTTCCTTCACAGCGGTCGGCAAGCACTTCCACACCACTGCCGTCGGCGTCGACACGCAGCAGCCGGCCTGCGCCGGAGTCGGCGACGATCAGCCGATTCTGTCCGTCGAGTTTAAGTCCGTTGGCCGTAGGTTCGCGTCCTTCGACCGGTGCGATTTTTTCCAAGTCGCAGAAGATACCGGCGGTCCCGTCGGGCGTGATCCGGCCGATGGCGCCTTTGTAGCGGTAGTTGACCACGAAGAGGTTTCCGGCTGCATCCAGTACCGGCCCCTCGGCGAACTCGAATCCCGTGGCGACCAGTTCCGGTGCGATCGAGTGGGAAGGCGGCAGATCGGCGTGTTTTTCTGCCAAGGCGGTCGTGCAAACAGCAAGCAGTATGGCGGTAAGTTTCATGGGAGGATTGCCTTTAATTGGGGGGGGTGTGACACGTTACATTTAGCCCGCCGTGAATACACGGCGGGGAAATGTGGTTGATATTTATGCCCCGGGTGTATGCCCCGGGTGTATTCACCCGAGGCTAAATAGTGTAAGCGGATTGGCCGGCAGATGCAAGCGGCTTTATGATACTGTCTCGATCTTTTAGCTCCAGCCGAGCCGCGCAATGATGATGTACAAGCACGGCACCAACAGCAGCACCACCACGGAGGCGAACATCAGTCCGAACGAGATCGATACCGCCATGGGGATCAGGAATTGTGCTTGCAGGCTCGTTTCCAACATTATCGGCAGCAACCCGGCGACCGTGGTGGCCGAGGTTAGGAACACGGCGCGGAACCGTTGGATGCCGGCCTGGTGCACCGCCTGGTGGACCGGTTTTCCTTCGGCCAGCCGTTTCTTGATAAACCCCACAAGCACGATCGAGTCGTTCACAACGATACCGGCCAGCGAGATGAACCCGATGGTGCTGGGCATGACCCATGTAAGCCCCATCAGCAGGTGTCCGGCCACGGCGCCGACCAGTCCGAAGGGGATCGCCAACATCACGATCAGCGGCTCGACGTACGACTTGAAGACGAACGAGAGCAGGATAAAGATGATTGCCAGCCCGATCAAGAATCCTTTAATCAAGCTTCGCGTGGTTTTTTGCGACTCTTTTCGTTGCCCTTCCATGCTGAGCGAGACGCCGGGGTTTCGTTCGCAAAAGCCGGGAAAAAAGTTTTCCTCCAGATCGGTTACGATCTCCTCGGCGTTGCCTTTTTCGGTATCAAGGTCGGCGGTGACCGAAACGGTGCGCTGGCCGTCGACCCGTACGATCTGCGAGAAACCGCGATGGATCGTGGCAATGGCGACCTCGTGGAACGGAACCATACGTCCGTCGGGCGTTTTCACTTTGAAATCGTCCAGGTCGCCGAGCGAACGGCGGTTGCCAGGCGCCAGCATCACGTCGACCTCGAATGTATCCGGCCCGCGTTGGAACTCCTCGGCAATGCTGCCCCAAAACGCCTCGCGCAACTGTACGGCCAGCGCGGCGGAGGTAATTCCCAGGTGTCGGCCGGCTGGTTTCAGTCGCACATATACCTCTTCTTTGCCGGGGCGCAGGTTGTCGGTAACGTTGCGTATGCCGGGATACGTCTTGATTTTCTCTTGCAACTCGAAGCCGGCGCGTTGAATCTCTCGGAGGTCCTTGCCGCGAAGCTGTATATCGATCGCCCTACCGCCGGGTGTGACCTGTAGTTGTTCGAGCGTAAGTTTGACCACGTCTGGCACGTCTCCGACCGCCTCGCGCCACACCGGCAGCACGTCGTCGCAACGCACCGTCCGCCAATCTGCGGCCAGCAGTTCGACGACCATCTGTGCAATATGGCTGCCGACTTCCGGCTCACCCGGATTGCGTCCCAAAGGGCGACTGATTCCGAACGAGGTGCTAACGTGTTGCACCAGGTCCTGGTGGTCCGGCTGCAACGGCTTGAACTTGTTGTTGACTACCTTCAGCCCGTTTTCTATCTGCCGGATTACTTGCTTCGTTCTGGCCAGATCGGCGCCGGCGGGCAATTCCACCTGGGCGATAAGGAAATCGCCGTCGAGTTCCGGGAAGAGTTGGAACTTGATCCGACCGCCCAGCAGTATCCCAAGCGCGATCATAAACAGCATGACGAGCGCGGCGATCGGCACAAGCGGCCGCCGAACCGACCAGCCGAGCACCGGGCCGTAAACCCGATGGATAATCCACTTGACGTAATAATCGATTTTTGCGCGGATGTATGGTGGTTTTTTCGGTATCCTGCCGAGCGAATGGCTCAGATGGTTCGGCAGCACGAAAAAGGCCTCCACAAGACTGACCCCAAGTGCCGTGACGACCCCGATGGGCATTACCCGCATCATCTTGCCAATGTCACCCTTCATTTGCAGCAACGGCATGAATATGGCCACGGTGGTGAGCATCGAGGCGGCCACGACAACTGCCACTTCTTTCGTACCGTCGATGGCCGCCTGCTCCGGCGGTTTGCCGTGCGAGTAATGGGCGAATATGTTCTCGCCTACAACGATCGCGTCGTCGACGATGATACCCAACGCCATAATCAGGCTGAACATGGTGATCATGTTCAAGCTCATATCGAACTGATCCAACAGGAACAGCGCTCCGAGGAACGAGATCGGTATTCCGATGGCCACCCAGAACGAGAGCCGCAAGTTCAGCATCAACCACAGCGTGAAGAATACGAGCACGAACCCGTAAATGCCGTTTTTCACCAGCATCCCCAGCCGGTCCTTGACGTAAAACGACCAGTCGCCGAACAGTGTAAGGTGTATGCCCGGCGGCAGAGTCTTGCGGCGCGACTGAAGAAACTTCTTAACCTTGTTGCACACGCTGACGGTGTCTTCCGCTTCGGTTTTGTTGACCTCCAGGATTACACAGCGATGGCCGTTGAAGATGGACTGTATCCACTCGTCCTCAAAGGTATCGGCGACCGTGGCCACCGCCCGAAGCGGTATCCGTGCACCGTCTGGACTTACCTTTACGGTCAGGTCGCGAAAATCCTCGGCACGGCGATGCTGATCGACCACCCGAATTATGATCTCTCGCTGATCGGTCTCCACGCTCCCGGCCGGCAGGTCGAGGCTCTGTGCGCTGATCTCCCGGGCAACCTCGCCTATGGTCAGTCCGTAAGCCAGCAAATCGCTCTGACGGACCTCGACCTTGATCTGATGCTCGGAGAATCCGGACGTTTCGACCAGGCTTATGCCGTCGATGACCAACAATTCGCTCTTGATGTCCTCTGCCAGCGCCAGCAGGTCCTTGTCCGGCATCCGTTCCGCCCATAAGCTTATCGTGCAGACCGGATCAACCCGGTCTACTTCCCAGATGAGCGGCTCTTCGATGTCCACCGGGAAGTTGTCGATTTGATCGACGGCGTTCTCGATGTCCTTGAGCACCTCGCGCACGTCATAGCCGTCGGCTACCTCGACGGTTACCGTGCCGATGTTCTCGCGCGAGCTGGAATCGACCTCATAGATTCCCTCGATCCCCTCGATCTCCTCCTCGATCCGCCGGCAGATCGTCTCCTCGACCTCCTCGGCCGAGGCGCCCTTGTAGATCACCCGGACTTTGATGTACGACGATGCGAACTCCGGAAACAACTCGCGGGTAAGCGACGCCGCGCCGAGCACTCCCAGCAATATGATGACCAACATCAGCAGGTTGGCCGCCGTCGGGTGGCGCACGAAGTAACCGATCACGGCTTCGCCTCCCCGGCCGCTTGCGGCTTAGCATTGTCAGCCGCTTGCGGCTTCGCACCCACCGGGTTGGGCGCCACCTTGCCGCGTAACGCCATGCCCTCGCTGGCCGGGAACAGGTCGGTCAGGATTACCTCGTCCCCGGTATCGATCCCCTCGGAGATCACTCCCGCCGAGTCTTCCAATACCAACACAGTGACCGGCTGGATGTGCAACTTACCGTTGCGCAGCAGGTATACGCTGCCGTTGTGCAAGGCGTCGCGCGGGATCAGCACCACGTCGTCAACCGTCGTGCCGTACAGGGTCACTTCGCAGAAGACGTCGGGCACCAGCGGCGGCCGGATGCCCGGCTTGACGTTCTTATACGGATCGGGCACCTCGATAATAACAGGGATTGTCCGGGTGCCCGGGTCAAGCGAGCTGCCCAGCCGAGCCACCCGACCGTGCCAAACCGCACTCCGGTCGCCCAAAGACCAGTGGACCTCTGCCGGCACTTCCACCCGCTCCCAGATCGACTGACTGTGGTTCATCGCGGTAAAGTCGAAGACGCCCAATTCTTCGATCCCACCGGAAAACAAGGCGGCCATTTTGCGCGTCTCCACCATCGCCACCACTTCGGTCATATCGAGCGAAAGAAACGTTCCCAACCGTTCGCCGACCGTGACGTACTGGTTCTGCTCGACCGATTTCGACGCACATCGCCCCGGCATCGGCAGCCGGATAACACACTCGTCAAGGTCGCGTTTCGCTTGTTCCAACTGCGACTGGGCCACCTCCAACGACGCACGGAGCAGATCGCGTTTAACGGGCATCAACGCCAGGCTGTTGCGTGTCTGCTGCGCGGCGGTGAGCCTCGATACATAAGCGTCCTCGGATATCTCCATGGCGCTGCGAGAGGCTGCGTGTTTGGCGAACACCTGCCGCTGACGCTGGTACGCGTCAGCCGCCAGTTTGAGTTGTCGATGTTGGAGTTTGTATATCTCCTTCAGATTCGCCTCGTTCTGGTCCAGCTCGCGCAACTGCTCGTTCCTTGCACGGACTTCGGCCTTCAACCGCGTGACGGCCAGTTCGTAGTCGGTCGGATCGATGCGCACCAGTAGCGAATCGGCCGGCAGAATCTCACCCGGCTCGAACTGCTCGCTTACCTGGACCGCCCGGCCGCGGACCTCGGCGATTGCCGCCCACACTTCGCTTGCCCTGGTAGTGCCGTACGTGTCGATCGCAATGCGGTGCGATGTCCGCTCTGCACGGAACACGTGAACCAGCCGACCTTGCGATTTATCTTTCTCGCCGCTGGGGCCCGGCTTTGTGTTAATCAGGTATGCAAGGACTCCACCGCCGATGCCCAACAATCCGAACACTATCAACAGATGTATGGCAAGTTTTGTGAACTTGTCTTTTCGAAGTTGTGATGTAGTTTGTTCGTCCATAGTGCTTCTCGCCGCTTGCGGCTTAGCAGTAGTCTCTTGCAGCTTAGCAGTATTATAACGTGCTTTACAATTGTAGGTTGTCTGCCCGCCACATTGCAACAATTTAGTGCAGTTTGGGAGATTCCGACGTCAAACCCCCATTACTTTATAGTGTATTTTCAACGCTGTCGGGTTACACGCGGCGATTTCAACGTTGCCATAAGTGTTTTGCAGCAAGAGACTTGCGTTAAATTGCCAGTTCCGCTATAATTCCAACTGCCATGATTTTCCTATTGTATCTCTCCTTGGGCGCAATTGCCGGTTTGTTGGCCGGCTTGTTGGGTATCGGCGGCGGGTTGGTCATCGTGCCGGTGTTGATCCTGGCGTTCCAGCATCAGGGGTTCTCGCCGGAGGTGCTCACGCATCTGGCGGTCGGCACTTCGCTGGCGACGGTTATCGTCACCTCGATGGCCTCGGCCTGGGAGCACAACCGCCATGGCTCGGTGCGCTGGGCGACGTTTGCGTTTCTGGCGTCCGGGATCGTGGTCGGCTCGTTCCTGGGCGTGAAGACGGCCGGCCGGCTGAGCGGACCGGTGCTGCAAGCGCTCATCGGCGTGTTCGCCATGGCGGTCGCAGTGCAACTCTCGGGCATTGCGAGTTGGAAAAGAGGTAGGCTGGGTCGAGTGAAGCGAGGCCCACCTTTCTCTGGATTGTCCGATGACCCAAGATGCCGGGCCTTGCTTCGCTCGACCCGGCCTACCATGACTCAGCCTAACAAATTGCCCGGCACCGGCGAACTGGTCGGCACCGGTGGAGTGATCGGATGGGTCTCCACGATATTCGGCCTCGGCGGCGGGCTGCTGACCGTGCCGTACCTGACGTGGCGGAATATCCGCACGCAACATGCGGTGGGCACATCGGCCGCTTGCGGATTTCCAATCGCCGTAGTAGGTGCGATCACCAACATCCAGGAAGGTTGGCATCAGGCCGCCTTGCCGGACTTCAGCAGCGGCTACGTATACTGGCCGGCGTTTTTGGGGATCGTACTGACAAGCACGCTCTTCGCCAGGCTTGGTGCAAAGCTTGCACACCGCCTCCCGGCCGAGACGCTCGAGCGCATCTTCGCAGTGTTGCTGTTGCTGGTCGGGGTGAAGTTCATAATTGCCGTGTAAAGCCGCGACCAATGGTCGCGGTTGCCAACGCCCGACGTTCTCTTTCAACTTTGCGAGTAACCGCTCATTTACAGATTCCGATAAGCATTCCGACGGTGGCGAACGTAATGGATTGTGATCGAGTTTGTGAAACTGTCCACTGCGTAAATGATTCGATAATCACCAACGCGGACCCGATAAAAGTATTTGGTACCAGCAAGCTTGCGTGCACCTGCCGGAAATGGAGCTAAACTCAAGGATTCAAGCCGTTTCATTATCCGCGACAAGACAGTGCCGGGAAGCCGCCGCATGTCCTTTTCGACGGAACGCTTGAACCGAATGTTATAAGAGTCCATCCTTTTCCAGCCGTTGTTTCATCTCGGTTATACTGATTGAATCTTCGCCGCGGCGTTCAGCTAATACGGCCAGATCGTGGAGGTCTTCCAGGATTTGCTCATACTGCTCGGTCGGCAGAATTACTGCCTTCCGCTTGCCGTCACTATCGACAACGTATTGCTCTTGAGTTGTATTCATGAAAACACCTGACTGATGAGTGGGAATCAATTATACCCCCAAGCATATAGCAATGTCAAAATCCTTTTCTCACACAAAGTCCCTTGCCATCACGGCGGCTGCCTGGCCTTGTGGTGTGACGTTGATGTTGATAAAGCTGCCGCCGGCGCTCGTCTCGTCGTCGGTGACCACCGCTACCGGGCACTCCGGGTCCGGGGTCTCGTAGTTAAGCACAGGAAAGAGCCGGTCGTGTTGCAAGGCCGTCAGACTGGCGATCAGTTCGACCATCCCGCTGCCGGCGCCCAGGTTGCCCATTGCACTTTTGGCAGCCACTACCGGTACAGGCTCGGTCCGGTCGGCGAAAACTTCGTGAATTGCAGCGGCTTCCTCAATGTCGCACGTTCGGGTGCTAAGCCCGTGTGCGTGGACGTGCCCAACGTCGTCTGGCTCGGCCGCAGCACTGCGCAGCACCGCGCGGAGCACGTTGGCCATGGCTTGGTTGCGCTGTGCGACCATGTGTCGCCCGACGGCCGACCCGGACGCACTGCCGAGTAGCTCGCCGTAGATTTCGGCACCTCTGGCCTTGGCAGTTTCGAGTTCTTCCAGGACGACCGCACCGGCGCCCTCGCCGAGCACCATGCCGGTGCGATTCAGATCAAACGGTCGGCTGGCGGCCGCCGGGTCGCCGTCGCCGGTAGCCAACTCTTCCTGTTGTATGGCGTGTATCATTTTCATCGGGTGTATTCGCGTTCCGGTCGCCCCGACGAGCATTGCATTTGCACTACCGCGTAGAATCGTTTGATAAGCCTCGCCCAGGGCTGCGTTTGCCGATGCTTCGCGGAGCGTCAACGAGTTGTTCGGCCCACGGAAGTCGTTGTAGATGGCCAAATGGCTTGCCGGCATATTCGGCAGGTATTTCAACAGCCACAGCGGCGACATTTGCGGCATCCCTTCGGTTGCCCAGCGCGAGAACTCGAACCGGCCCTCGTCGTCCAGACTTTGCAGGACCCCCTCGACGAACTCATCCGGCACGGTAAGCATGTAGTCGGCGCCAAAGGTGATGCCGGTTCGTGTCGGGTCGGTCTTTGATGAATCCAACCCGGCGTCTGAAAGCGCCAACTGTGCGGCCGCCACACCCATCAGGCGCTCGCGACACATTACCTTCAGCCCCTTGCGCAGCGCCTTTTTTTGGTCCTTTGCAAGCGGGCCGAACTGGTCGATCTTGCCGTGAAATTGACCGGCTTCGGCGGCGAACCGCAGCGGTACGGCCTCGTGCGGCACCACGGTCAGCGGCCCGACACCGCTGCTGCCGGTTGATAATGCCTCCCAAAGGTCCTCTTTCGTGTTGCCCAGCGGCGAGATAACCCCCATACCGGTGACGACGACTCGACGTGGTGTGGAACTCATGGAATCACCGTGGTTTTTGTTTGGGTGCCAGCTATT
>DAOWNK010000116.1 GCA_030642635.1 Pirellulales bacterium | reverse complement strand
GAATAAATTGATTTCTCGGGAACATGCCGTTTTCTTTAAGCACGAAAATGTATGATTTCGTCTCCGTAGGATAGCGCCGATGTCAAATCGAAGGTTTTTGAAACCCGAATTCGATGTGGTTTTGATTTATTCACAAACTCTGAGTTCTCCGATTCCCCCAAAAGCCGGGCCTCGCTTCGCTCGACCCGGCCTACAATAGCCCCGACCTTGCACCCTGCCAAAATGGCATATTCCAGATATCCAGTCCCCATGGGCATCTGAATTCACGCCGGCTGTGATCGACGCAACCGCTTTTCTTGCAACACATTGCGTCATATTGTGAACTATTGGCACGATGGTTGCACCCGATATGTAAAAAATCAATTTTCGGCTGCCATATGTGGTCGCCGTACGCCGACGCATTATCGCCATCAACAGGAGGAATTCCGCTGTGGCAAAACAGATGGTCTTTGAAGACGAGGCCCGGGGGCCGCTTGCCGACGGGGTAAGCAAACTTGCCAGGGCCGTTAAAAGCACCTTGGGGCCACGCGGCCGAAATGCCGTGTTGGACAAGGGCTGGGGCGCCCCGAAAGTAACAAAAGACGGTGTGGCCGTGGCCGAGGATATCGAGTTGGACGACCCGTACGAAAATCTCGGCGCACAATTGGTCAAAGAGGCGGCGTCGAAAACCAACGAAATGGCCGGCGACGGCACCACCACCGCTACCGTGCTGGCCGAGGCGATCTATAAGGAAGGCGTTCGGATGATCGCCGCCGGGGCTGATCCGATGGCGCTGTCTCGCGGAATACACAAGGCCGCCGATGCGGTGGTCAAGTCGATCGGGAAAATGTCAGTGCCGGTCAACGAGAAGGACAAAAAAGAAATAGCACAAATTGCAACCCTGGCCGGGAACAACGACCCCTCGATCGGCGCCGTGCTGGCCGATGCGTTCTTGAAGGTCGGCAAGGACGGGGTTATCACAGTCGAGGAAGGCCGGCAAAGCGAAACGTATGTCGACGTGGTTGAGGGGATGCAGTTCGATCGTGGATTCATCTCACCGCACTTCGTCACCAACCAGGAAAACCAATCGGTCGAGTTGGAAAAGTGCTTGGTTTTGATCCACGAGGACAAGATATCCAACGCCAAGGATCTGGTGCCGCTGCTGGAGTCGGTCAGCAAGGCCGGCAAGCCGCTGTTGATCATCGCCGAGGACATCGAGGGCGAGGCCTTGGCAACGTTGGTGGTCAACAAGATGCGAGGCATCCTTAACGTCTGTGCGGTCAAGGCGCCCGGCTACGGCGACCGGCGGAAGGCAATGCTCGGCGACATCGCCACGCTCTGTGGTGCACAGGCCATTTTCAAGGACCTCGGCGTCTCGCTTGACGGCGTGAAACTCTCCGATCTTGGCGCCGCCAAGAAGATTATCGTAACGACCGACGACACAACGATAGTCGGCGGAGGCGGCAAGAAGTCGGCCATCGACGGCCGGGCCGATCAAATCCGCCAGGAAATCGAGACTACCGACAGCGACTACGACCGCGAAAAACTCCAGGAACGGCTGGCCAAACTGGCCGGCGGAGTCGCTCAGATCAATTGCGGTGCGGTAACCGAAACGGAAATGAAGGAACGCAAGGCACTGCTTGAGGACGCCCGGGCGGCGACACAGGCCGCATTGGAAGAAGGCGTTGTGCCGGGCGGTGGAGTTTCACTGCTGAGGAGCGACAAGGCAGTTGCTCGATTAGGACTGGACGGCGACGAGGCGATCGGCGCGAAGCTCGTGCAAAATGTGCTCGACGCCCCCTTGCGCGCCATCGCCGAAAACTCCGGTAAGGACGGTGCGATAGTGGTCAACCGTGTGCGACAAATGAAGAGCAAGACCGAAGGCTATGACGCCGATAAAGATTCCTATTGCGATCTGATCGAGGCGGGAATTATCGACCCGGCCAAGGTCGTGCGAACCGCGATGCAAAACGCCGCCAGCGTGGCCGCGCTGCTGCTTACAACCTCGTGCCTGGTTACTGATATTCCCAAGGACGAAGAGCCGGCAGGCCCCGGGCCGGAAGGCATGGGCGGCGGCATGGGCGGCGGCATGGGAATGGGCGGCATGGGCGGTATGGGAATGGGCGGCATGGGAATGTAATCCATGGAAATTATTTTGTCTCGCATAACAACAATACTTCAAAACTAATACATTCAAGAGGAACCAAACAATGGCGAAAAAAAGTAAAAGCAAGCGTATCGGCCTGCGGCCGTTGGACGATCGGGTGGTAGTGGAACCGCTCGAGGCAGAAGAGGTAACCGCCGGCGGGATCGTGCTGCCGGACACGGCCAAGGAAAAACCGCAACGCGGAACTGTACTGGCCGTAGGGCCTGGCAAGTTGCTCGACAACGGCCAACGTGGAGAACTGTCGGTTGAGGTCGGCGACGAAGTGATCTACGGCAAATACTCCGCCTCGGATGTCGAAGTCGACGGACGAGAGATCAAAATTCTGCGCGAGACCGATATTCTTGCCAAGGTGATAAATTAGGGGCTAGGGGCTGGGGCTAGGGACTGGGAGTGGTTGCAAAGCTGAGAGACAGTGGCACCACAGAGACAGTGGCACCGGCGTCTCGCCGGTGTGGCAAGATTAGGGGTTTCCCGATCACCGGCGAGACGCCGGTGCCACTGATAACTAATAGCTGATAACTAATAGCTGATAACTAATAGCTAACCACTGATAGCTGATAACTGATAGCTGACCACTGATAGCTGATAACTGACCACAAGTTTCAACACAAATTCATAACGAAGGACACGTCAAAAGTGCCTAAACAACTACTATACGAAGACAATGCCCGGAACCGCATGCTCCGAGGTGTGGAAAAACTGGCGGATGTGGTCGCCGTGACCATGGGTCCGACCGGCCGAAACGTCATCGTCGACAAGTCCTTCGGCGGGCCGACGGTTACCAAGGACGGCGTGACCGTCTCGAAGGAAATCGAGTTGGAAGACCGTTTTGAAAATATGGGCGCCAAGTTGGTAAACGAGGTCGCATCGAAAACCTCCGACGTGGCCGGCGACGGTACGACTACCGCTACGGTGCTTGCCCGGGCGATCTTCAAGGAAGGTCTGCGGAACATTGCCGCCGGCAGCAATCCGGCAGCCGTGCGACGCGGCATCGAAAAGGCCGTCGACGCGGCGGTCGGACACCTTCATTCAATGGCGAAGGCCGTTACCAGCAAGGACGAAATCGCCAATGTCGGTGCAATCAGCGCCAACAACGACCAGACAATCGGCGATTTGCTGGCCGAGGCCATGGAGAGCGTCGGAAACGACGGCGTGATTACCGTCGAGGAAGGTAAAACGGCCGAAACCACGTACGAAGTGGTCGCAGGACTGCAGTTCGACAAGGGCTACCTCTCGCCGTATTTTATCAACCGCATGACCGAAATGGACTGTCTGCTGGAAGACGCCTACATCCTCATCCATGAAAAGAAGATCAGCAACCTTCGCGAGTTGGTCCCGCTGCTTGAAAAGATAAGCAGCACGGGCAAACCGCTGTTGATCATTGCTGAAGACGTCGATGGCGAGGCGCTGACCACCTTGGTGGTCAACAAGCTGCGAGGGGTGCTGAACATCGCAGCGGTGAAGGCGCCGGGGTTCGGCGACCGGCGCAAGGCCATGCTCGGCGACATCGCAGTGCTGACCGCCGGTACGATGATAAGCGAAGACCTAGGGCTGAAGCTGGAGAACCTCGAAATCGGGCAACTCGGGCGCGCCAAGCAGATTACCATCGACAAGGATTCTACGATAATCGTCGAAGGCGCCGGCAAGCGGTCTGATATCAAAAACCGAATCGAGCAGCTTCGCAGCCAGATCGAGTCGACCGATAGCGACTACGACCGGGAGAAGTACCAGGAGCGGCTGGCCAAGTTGGCCGGCGGCGTTGCGGTAATCTCGGTCGGCGCCAATACCGAGACCGAAATGAAGCAAACGAAGGCCCGGGTGGAGGACGCACTGCACGCAACCCGGGCAGCGGCCGAGGAAGGCATTCTGCCGGGCGGCGGAGTGGCCTTGTTGCGTTGTAAGGATGTGGCCGAAAAGGCACGGACAAACGCTCGGGGAGATGAAAAGATCGGGGTGGATATCGTCCTGCACGCCCTGACCATGCCGATCCGACAGATCGCCGACAACTGCGGCATGGACGGCTCTGTGGTAGCCGACGAAGTTGTCGGCAAGCCGACAAACACCGGCTACGACGCCAACACCGGCAAATATACTGATATGTACAAGGCAGGCGTCATCGATCCGTTGAAGGTGGTTCGGACAGCACTGGAAAACGCCGCCAGTATCGCCGGCTTGATGCTGATGACCGAAACACTGGTAACCGATCTGGACAAAGAAGACAAAAAGAAGCAACAGGTCGAGGGAAGTGTCCGCTGAGTACGTATGTGTAGGGTGCGTGCAACGCACCTGAGTATGTACCGCCGGCGTTTTGTCGGGCCAAATACCGATGATGGTTGGCCGAAACGTTGGTGCGTTTTACGCACCCTACGAGAGTTGTCGATATTCAAGGGCCGCCTCCACAAGGGGTGGCCTTTTTTTGTGAAATTCGGCGTGTACACGAAGGACATATGTGGCGTAGAATATAGGGGGCCAGGGGCCAGAAAGTCATGTTTTCAGTTCCCTAATGTGGCTTGCAGCCACAACCAAATAGTCTACTTCAAGATGCGCACAAAGCGCAGAGAAATTACAACGGTAGCCCCTGACCCCTGGCCCCTGACCCCTGACCCCTGCTTATGGCGGAAAAACGTTGCTACTACGAAGTTCTCGAAATCCAGCGGTCGGCCACCGACGGCCGGATCGCCGAGGCGTATCGTAAACTGGCGCTGAAGTACCACCCCGACCGTAACCCGGGCGACGAATATGCAGTTGCCCGATTCAAGGAGGCCGCCGAGGCATTTGAGGTGCTCAGTAGCCCTGAGAAACGGGCGCGATACGATCGCTACGGGCACGCCGGGCTGGAAGGGCCAGGCATCGGGCCGTCTCAATTCCGAGACGTCGGCGACATATTCGAGGCGTTTGGCGACATATTCGGCGATTTTTTCGGCGCCATACCGCAGGGACACCGCATGCACCGCGGCGCCGATATACGTTGCGACATTACGATCGACCTGATCGAGGCCGCTCACGGCACCGCAAAGGCCGTTCAATTCCATCGGCACGAGAAGTGCGGCGCCTGCGGCGGCACCGGCGCCAAGAAAGGAACCAAACCGGAAACCTGCACCTACTGCGGCGGCCGAGGGCACGTCGTCCAATCGACGGGCATCTTTTCACTGCGAACCACCTGCCCTTCCTGCCGAGGAAGCGGAAAAGTCATCCGCGAGAAGTGCCGCGATTGCAACGGTTCCGGATACGTTCGGAAGCGTGTTACCCGAAAGGTTGATATACCCGCCGGCGTCGACTCGCAAACCCAACTGCGTCTGCAAGGCGAGGGCGAGCCAAGTCCCGACGGCGGTCCGCCGGGCGATTGCTACTGCTTTATCAACGTAACAAAGCACCCGTTGTTCGAACGCAACGGCCAGCACTTAATCTGCGAGATTCCGATCAGCTACTCGCAGGCGGCCTTGGGTGCAGCGATCGAAGTGCCGACCTTAAACGGTCACAAACTTTTGGATATTCCGCCGGGCACACAGCCTGGAGAGATATTCAAGCTTGCCGGCTATGGTATGCCGGACCCAAGGGGTTTCGGCCGCGGAGATATGCTCGTTCAGGTACACGTCGAGGTTGCCAGAAAACTGGACTTTGAACACAAAGAAATCCTCAAGAAGTTGGCCGAATATGAGAATGCCGATATGACCACGGAGCGAAAGTCGTTTTTCCAAAAAGTCAAGAAATGTTTCCATCCGAGTTAGTGCGCCGGTACGAACAAAGAGGCAAAAATGTCGAAGAAAACCAGAGTAAAAAAAGAGCCGTCGCCGACCGATGCCAAGTCGCCGAAGGCAACCGTAGAGGTCGCCGAAACTGACCTGCCGGTCGTAGAAACCGATGTACAGGAACAGTTGCGTGCAGAACTGGACGCCGCCAACGACCGTGCGCTGCGCAGTCGGGCTGAGTTGGAAAACTATCGCAAGCGTGCCGCACGAGAGCTAACAGACGCCCGCCGCTATGCCGACCTGCCGCTGATGCGAGACCTGCTGCCGGTTCTGGACAACATAGATCGGGCAATCGAAGCCGCCGAGAAAACTCACAACACGGCAGATATGCTCGAAGGGGTCAAAATCGTCGCCGAACAATTCGAGGAAGTGCTGAAGCGGCGCCATTGCGTTCAAATCGAGGCGATCAATGAACCGTTCGATCCGCATCTGCACGAGGCCATCTCGCAACAGCCTTCCGACGAGCATCCGCCCGGCATTGTCGTGCTGGTGACGCAAACCGGTTTTCTGTTGTACGACCGCGTGGTGCGTCCCAGCCAAGTGATTGTTTCCACCGACAACGAAAAAAACAAAAATAGTAACTATGGTTCATCCGAATAAATCTACAACATCAAACTTGGCGGTCAGCTTTCAGCTTTCAGCTATCAGTTCCCGGGAATAATGTGTTTGCGGGGTTTCAAGCTGATAGCTGATAGCTGAAGGCTTACTACAACCCGAGTTGCAGATTTGTTGCAACGAGCTATATGATGACGATGACAAAGAATAGGGCTGGCTATGCCGCACTACGATTATTTATGCGACGCCTGTGGTTACCAATTCGAGTTGTTCCAGTCGATCACGGCCGGCGTCAAGCGGAAGTGTCCGAAGTGCAATAAGATGAAGCTGCGCCGATTGATCGGCCCGGGTGCAGCGATCATGTTCAAAGGCTCCGGTTTCTACAAGACCGACTACCGCAGTGATTCGTACAAAAAGGGCGCCGAAGCAGCCAAAAAGGCAAAAACGAAAGGCAAGGAAAAGGAGAAGAAGTAGGCGGTAGATGGTATGCGGATGTGTAGCGGCCGGTGCTCTGCCCGACGCGTGTGGCCGGCAAAGGTCTTGAACGCCATGTGGTGAAAAATTTCAAATGACTTTATGTCCGGGCGATCTTGCGTATATCGTCGCGGACGTGGAAGAAAGCATCTACAACGTTCGGGTCCCACTGCCGACCGGCTCCGGTGCGAAAGATATCGTCGATCTTTTCGTCTGGCATTCCTTTACGATATGGTCGATCGCTGCCCATGGCGTCGAATGCGTCGGCCACCGCCACAATTCGAGCGGAAAGTGGGATTCGCTCCGCAATGAGTTTTCCCGGATATCCGCTGCCGTCCCACGATTCGTGATGGTGCAGCACCACCGGCAGCACGGAGTCGAGCTTGCTGAGGTCGCGTAGGATACGGTGCCCGATCTCCGAGTGCCGTTTGATGTGTTCGTACTGTTCGTCGGAGAGTTTTCCAGGCTTTCGCAGCACGCTGTCGTCGATGCCGATCTTGCCGACGTCGTGCAGCAGCCCGGCCAGATACATCGTGTCCAGCGTCTGTGTGTCGCAGCCGAGTTCTTCCGCCAACCGGACGGCTACCTGGGCGACGCGGTCGCTGTGGCCGCAGGTGTATGGGTCCTTGGCGTCGATGGCCGAGGTCAGCGCGCGGACGATGCCTTCGAACAACTCTGACTGCTGTCGGTACAACTCGATGTTGCCGCTGTGGATTCCAAGTATTGCGGCGACCGAACTGAGCAGGCTCGCCTCGACCGTGCCGAACTCGGCATCGTCTACGTGGTTTATCGCCGCCAGCCAGCCGAATGTGTTCTCGCCCTCGGCCAATGCAACGACGATCATCTGCCGAACCTGCATGCACGGCCAATCGTCCCTGGCGGTAACATGGCGGTTGAGCACCATCGGCCGGTTCCCTGCATCCGTGCCAAGGTATTTCAACATGGCGTCGAACTGTTCGTTGTCGGCCGGGCACTCTCCGTAGGTGAGCAACACCGGCCGGCTACGTGCATCATGGCCGAACGATCCGTCCGCCTGGGCGATCGGAACGAGTTGGATCGCCAGTGCGTCGGCCGGCAACACCTCGTGCATCCATTCCAATGCGATTTTGCCGAGGTTCTCGTTGCTGGCGGAGATTTTCAGATTTTGGGTCAGCCGGTACAGCAGGCTGATTTCCTCGTAGGTCCTGGCTATGTGGACCGATAAACTGTCGTTTTCATACTTAAGTTTTTCGATCCGCTGTTGCGACCGCGATTGAAGCAAAACGAGTTCTGATACTCGGTACAGCGTATTCGGCGACCACGGTGTTTGCCGAGTCGCCCAACGTGCGGCCTGCTCGGTGTTCATGCCGAGCCGTTCGATCGCCTTGGAGAGGTTTTCGTCGGGTTCGACTCCTCGTGTAAGAAACACGGCCGCCGCAACGATGGAATTGCCCTGGGCATCTTCAAACGGAATGGCCAATACGAGGAATGGGTCCTCGTCGTCGAGGAACTCCGGGGAACCGCGTCGGGCAACCTCGCGGATCAGTTCCGACCGCACGTCCCAGTCACACTCCGGTTGGTCGTCGGCCGGGTGCAACACGTCGCCTGTCAGCCCGTCCAAAAGCGTGAACCGGCAACCGAACCCTTGACCGAGCAGTTCCGTCCACTGCTCGACGTGCGGCGGCGGCCCAACGCGTATCGTGGAATGGTTGCCGGCAGCCGTTTCCGTATCGGACGGCAGTACTTCGTCGGAGATGAACATATCGGTAGGCCGGCCCCTTTTTACGGTTTGGCGCATGGTGGGATCGCCGCTTCAACCTTAAGAAACTATAGTTTACAACCACCTTGACAAGACCGTCGGAGAGGGGTAGTGCCGACGTTGAAAAGACGACCGGCCTACGATTGTAGTGTTTATGACAGCAGTTTCGGTTTTTCGCCGCTTGCGGCTTAGCAGCCGTTGGTGCAAGTGTATTGCTAAGCCGCGAGCGGCTTTTTCATCTACCAAAAACCGACGGCAACCGCTTGGCATCAACACCCGGCGGACCGGTCGATCGGATTGGAGCCTGCCAGCGGACGGTGCGGCTGGCCGCCGGACCGTTCGGTGCATCTCCGGCAAAACCCACCTCGCTGCGGACCAGGCCCGCAATGGAAAACGACGTCTCGTCAAGCTCCAACCGGCGGTCGTCGGGGGGTTGCCAGGCGGCGATCGTCACATCCGGCGCGACCAGCGAGCCTTGGCCGGCCCAACGCACGTTCCGAAGCAACGGCTCGGGCGAACTGCTGCCGACAAACAGGATAAGCGGCATGCTCGGACCTGGAGCAAAGACACATCGGTCGGCCCGAATTGAAATCTCTCCCGGCCGGTCGGCCACTTGCCGGCAGTCACATTCCAGAACCGCGCCTGTGCCGCGCAGCGTTACCTGCACCAGGGTGAT
>DAOWNK010000236.1 GCA_030642635.1 Pirellulales bacterium | reverse complement strand
TAAATTGATTTCTCGGGAAAATGCCGTTTTCTTTAAGCACGAAAATGTATGATTTCGTCTCCGTAGGATAGCGCCGATGTCAAATCGAAGGTTTTTGAAACCCGAATTCGATGTGGTTTTGATTTATTCACAAACTCTGACGTCTCCTCCGAGCATCTACCTCAACCACGACATGGTCGAAGTCCGCCGCCAGGACGGTTTCTCCGGGCCGGAATTTACTCATTTCTCGGCCATCATTCCGTCGGGCGCCGTCGGCGGCGATGACGCAGGCCGACAGTTCATCTATGTGCCCGGCACGGGCATCGTCGAGTATGACCCGAATGTTCCCGAAACCGTCCTGAATATCCTGCCGGAACCCGCGCCGTTTATCGAGGGCCTGGCGTTCGACGGTTTCAACCTGTTTGCCTCCGACCCGGCGGGCAACCTGTTCACGCTTAACCCGGACGACGGAACGGTGGTGCACGCCATCTCCACCGCCGGCGGCGGGCTGTTCGGCTTGGGAGCGGTGGGCGGCGACGGCGGCGGCGGTGGGTTCCGCCTGCTGGCTGGTACCGGATCGGGTGGAACCAACGAATTCTGTTTGGTGGAACTGCAAACCGATCCGGTAGCAGAGATTCTCGTCGGCCCGGCGAGATATAATCCCGGCCTCGACTTCGATCCGATCAGTGGCGTCCTTTATGGCGCCAGTTCCTCGCTCCGAATCATTGATCCGGCCGACGGTTCCTATACCACCATCGGATTGATCTACAGCGCGAGCGAAAGCGGCATATTGATGCGGAGTATCGCCTTTGCCCCGGACGGGACCCTGTATGGCCACGCTACCTCTTCCAACAAGCTTTACACAATCGACAAGGCCACGGCCTTTGCCACCGAAGTCGGCGTGGTTTCCGCGATTACATGGGGGATTGATTTTGCACCGGACGGGACGCTTTATTCTGCCTTTGGGAGCCTCTTCATTCTCGACCCCGTAACAGGGGACACGTTGGCGACCATCGGTTCGCTGGGGACGTACGTGGTTGACATCGACTATGCCCCGGATGGGTTCATCTACGGCGTTTACTACGATAACAGCAACCTTTATCAGATTGACCCGTCGGACGCCTCGACTACGTTAATTGGCACCTACGAGTCGAGTACCTGGGGTATGGCTTCTCAGCATAAAGGCGGCGGCGCGACGCAGTTCGTCCTACCCGAGGTGGACGAATACGAGGTTACGCTGACCGGCAAGGTTGGCCAGCCGATCGACGTCATCTTGGCCGGCCAGGACGGGGTTGACTTTTCCACAGAACTCCTTGAACTGCTCGATACGGACGGCGTCACAGTGCTTGAAACCGGCGTGCCCAATCCGCTGGGCGTGCCGGCGGAGAACTACGACTTGGCCATCCTCGACTTCATCGTCCCGGCCGACGGCCTTTACACGCTCCGCTTCACCTCGACCGTCGAGGGCGATTACGGCATCGTGGTTACCGATCCGCTGATCTTCGACAGCGAGCCAAACTACGAATTGACCGACCCGCTCCGCAGCCTGGACGGCGTCAATGCCGCGATTGGGTACCTCAGCGGGGCCGAGAGTTCCGAAGACTCACTCACCATTCCCGCCAGCGACGGCAACTTCCCACGCGGCACCGCTTTACCATCGATCGGTCTGGCGCCCGTACAGCAGCCGAGCGGCAATCCCGCACCCGCCGACCCCGCCATCCTGGCCGACTACTCGGCCTACGGCTGGGAAGCCCTCAACAACATCCTGGCTGAGTTCAACGTGGATGCACCGGAGATACTCAACACCGCCGCGCCGCTGAGTGTGACCACCTACGCCGGTGATTTCGACAACAGCGGCGATTTCTCCACGGTCTACGCGATTAACGATGCCACGAACACGCTGATCTCGATCGATACGACGACCGGCGCGGTGACCTCCATCGGCCCGACCACGCCCTACGGCGGCGAGAACTGGACCGGTATGGCCGCCGATCCGACCAGCGGCGCGATGTACGCCTGCAGCACCAGTGTTAGTGCCTCTTCGCTGTACACGATCGATTTGACCACCGGTGCGGCCACCCGGATCGGCACGATTACGAACTCGCCCGGCATCATCGCCATGGCGGTGGACGACACCGGTCAGGCCTACGGCCACGACATCGTCAACGACAGTCTGATCGCGATCGACAAGGCGACCGGTGCGGGGACGATCGTCGGTTTGTTGGGCTTCGACGCCAACTTCGCCCAGGGTATGGACTTTGACGAGGTCAGCGGCCAGCTTTACCTGGCGGCGTTTAACAATTCGTCGTATCAAGCCGAGTTGCGGATCGCCGATCGGACCACCGGCGCAACCACGCTGGTCGGTGTGCTTGGCTCGACGATTCCCGGCGGTACGACGGAGCTCTGCTGGATGGGCGTGGCCGCCGGCGGAGGCGGCTTGGACGCCGACGACCTGTATGAAATCACACTGGCGGCCGGCGAGACGTTGGTCGTCTACACCCAGACCCCATTCGACGATCCGGCCACCACGCCACTGAACGAGTTGGACCCCGGCCTGGTCCTTTACGATTCATCGGGCACGCCCGTGGAGGACGACAGCAATACCGAGGACGGCAAGAACGCCCGGCTCATCTACACCGCAACCACCGGCGGCACTTACACAATCGAGGTGTTCACCGAAGACGGCGCCGGCGAGTATCTGCTGAAAACGGAAGTTTTCACCGAACCGCTGCCGCTGCTGAGGATCGACAACGTCGCAGTCGAGGAGGGTGACGGCGGCCAGACCGTGGCCCTATTCACCGTTCGCCTCTCGGAACCCTCCGCCAGCCCGGTTACCGTGCAATTCGATACCTGCGACGGCACGGAATACACCACCTCGAACGGCGCTGCGACGCTGGCCGACGGCGACTACGGACCGGTTAGCGGGCTTGTCGAGTTCCTGCCGGGCGAGACCGAAAAGACGGTCCAAATCCTCGTCAACGGCGATACCGACATCGAGCCAAACGAGGACTTCTTCGCCAGGCTCGGCAGTGCCGCCGGCGCGATTATCGCTGATCCGCACGGCGTCTGCACGATCCTCAACGACGATACCAGTATTTCGATCGAAGACGTGGAGCCGCTCGAAGGCGACACCGGCGTAACGTTGTTCGAGTTTGTCGTCAGCCTGGTTGCTCCGCTCGGTGTGCCGTTGACGGTCGACTACGCCACGGCTAACGGGACCGCCACAGAGGCCGACCTGGATTACGTGCCGACCAGCGGGACGCTGATCTTCGACCCCGGCGAGATCGAAAAAACAATCAGCGTTGAAGTCCTCAGCGATACCCAGATCGAACCGGACGAGTGGTTCTACGTCGATCTGAGCAACCCCGATCCCAATGAGCCCGTCACCAAGAGCCGGAGCGTGGGCACGATCCTCAACGACGACACCGAAATATCGATCGACGACGTAACACTGGCCGAAGGGGACTACGGCAAGACGGCCTTCAATTTCACGGTCGGCCTCGCTGCGCCCGTCCACGTGCCGGTAACCGTGCAGGTCAATACGGCCGACGGCACCGCCACGGTTAAGGACAACGATTACCTGCCGATCAGCGGGCTGCAACTGACCTTCGGCCCGCAGGAGATAACCAAGACGGTAACGGTGAACGTCATCGGCGACACGAAGGTCGAGCCTAGCGAGACCTTCCGCGTCAACCTCAACAACGCCAGCCAGCCGATCGCCAAGTCGCAGGGCATAGGCACGATCGTCAACGACGATGACGAGGCGCCGACGGCAATCGGCAATGTGGTGATGGACGGGCGCCAACAGCGGTCGTGCATAGCACATCTGACCGTCCAGTTCAGTGAACCGGTCAATGTGAGCGACGTAACGGACATGAGCTTGTTCAACCTGACGACCTCAACAGCCGTGGATATCAGTGCGGCTACGCTTTTGGGGAACGGAACGGCCGAGGTGACCTGGGAGTTGTGCGTGACCGATATGGTTGACGTGGCCCCCGCCAACACCTCGGACGGCTACTACACGGCCACGCTGTCGCCGGCCGGTGTTACCGATCTGGACGGTAACCCCTTGTCGGCCGAGTACGAGTTCGTTTTCCATAAGATGGCCGGTGATGGCACCGGGGACGCCAAGGTGAATGGGGCGGATTTCTCAACGGTGATGGGGAATTGGGATCCTCTACCGGGCCCGATGGGGCGTGACGGCGATCTGAACTGCGACGGCCGGGTGAACGGAGCAGATTTTTCGGTGATAATGGGCAATTGGGACCCAATAGGCCTTCCGCCGTTGCCACTGGTGATGATCGTCGAGACCGACGGCTCGACTGAGGTGGCCGAGGAGAGTGTCTCTACCGACACCTACGAGGTGGTGCCGGCCCGCCCCGTCAAAGAGAAGCCGACGAAAGATGTGACGGTCGAACTAAACAACACCAACGGACAGTTGACCGCGGTGGACGACAGCATTGTCGAGGGCACCCACACCGGGGAGATCACCCACAGCACGTCCAGTTCCGACCCGGACTGCGGCAACATCAGCAACATCGCCGGCGTAACGGCCGCCATCACCGACAAAGACACCGCGAGTCTGCCGGGCGAACCGATGGCAGCCGTCGCGTCCCGCTCGACAACCGTCCTACGATCGAATGGGCAATCGCCCCTGCCGTTGGAAGAGGCGGCCAAAGCGTCTTATGATGGATCGGTGCTGCTGGGCCCGCTTCCGATGGCTTCCGTTGGATTCAATCGTGTGGGATCGCACTTTGCCGCTGTGTCGGCAGAGCATGCTGGTCCAGCCTTTTATTACAACGGTGTTCGCAAAGCGAACCTCTCGGTCGAAGAGCACTATGGCCGGTCGCTGAGTCGCCAGGTGCCTGAAACCACCGACCAGACAGAACGCGGAGTGCAACCCTCGTCGCCGGCGGTGGATCGAGCATTGCGATAGCCCAGCCCTGACGGCCTCCGGGCGAGGGTGAAATAATGCC
>DAOWNK010000266.1 GCA_030642635.1 Pirellulales bacterium | reverse complement strand
CGCTACGGCGGACGGCCGGCACAGTTGGCGCGCAAAGCGTATGCGGTAGTCTGCTGCTTCGGATTCGCGGTGCTGCTGATCGGTTACATAACCGGGTTCTTCGCCAAGACGATCGCACCGCTGGTGCCGATGAGCGAGCTGCAGATACTGCTGATTTTCGGTGGGATCACGGTGTTGTACACGATGTTCGGCGGCTTGGTGGGCGTGGTGTACGTCGATGTCGTGCAGTTCCTGATCCTGGTCATCGGTAGCACGCTTTTTCTGCTGCTGGCGGTGCCGCAGCACGGCGGTTGGGAGCAGATACTGGCTCGTGTGTCGGAAGCACGACCGGAAGCACTTATGCAAACCCCGCCGGTGCCGGGCATCGGATCGCTCTTGATACTGATTTTGATCTTGCAAGGCCTGTTCTTCGCCGGCTCGCCCACGGCCGGCGAGGGCATGACCGCGCAGCGCTTCATGGCCGCACGCAACGAGCGTCATGCCGTCGGCGGGCAGTTGTTCAACGCATTCTTGGCCTTGACGTTGCGAACGCTGCCGCTAATCGGACTGGGCGTTGTGGCCATGTCGTTGTTCTGGACGCCAAACCTGGTGGAAAAAGTTGGGCCGGCGCCACAGGGAATGACCACTATCTCAGACCCCGTTTACGCATGGGGTGAGTTGATAAATCGGTGCCGGTTGCCGCTGGGTTTTGTCGGCTTGCTTATGGCGGCCGAGGTGGCGGCTTATATGTCCACGCTCAGTTCGCTGATAAACTGGGGTAGCAGCTTTGTGGTCAACGACCTGCTCGCCACGCTGTGCCCGGGCCAATCGCCAAAGCGCCAGGTGTGGCTCAGCCGACTGACCACGTTGGTCCTGTTCGCGGCGGCGGCGGCGGTGGCAATCCTCTTTGTCGAGGGGATGGTAAGTTGGTTCATGTTCATCAACTCGGCCATGGTAATCTTCCTGCTGCCGCTGGCGTGGTTCCGGTTTTTTTGGTGGCGGTTTAACGTTTGGGGCGAGTTGGCTGCGATCGTGTTGGGATTGCCGCTGTCGATACTCGTCTGGTTCGTGCTGGACTTCCAGAACAAACCGATGTGGCAAGGATTGGGCATATTGTTCGCCCTCAGCTTTATCGTGCTGATTGCCGTAACGTTGCTGACACCGGCGGAATCGCAGGAAACGCTCAACAGGTTCTACCGGCGATGCCGGCCGCCCGGTGTCTGGGGGCCGATCCGCCGTCGTGTACAGGAGCCGGGGGAAGCCGAAACGTCGACCGGTCGGCTGGTGTTCGATTCGCTGCTGGGAATCCTGGCGTGCCTGGGGCTGGTGTTGGCCACAAACGCGGTATTCGTGGGCGATTGGTTCAGGGCCGCCGGCGGCGGTGCGGCCGCTATTGTGTTCGGCGTGTGGCTGGTCAGTCGTGTGTTCGACATACCTTCGGAAACCGACTGCACGTGACATGGGCTTTACATTGCAATGTTGAATCTTGGCGCCGCACAAATCGATATCACGCCGAAGCCGGGTGTGGAGCTGAGCGGGTTCGGACGGCGCGAGCAGCCGTCCACCGGTGTGCTCGACCCGCTGGGGTGCCGAGCACTGTATCTGGAAGACGGCCCGGAACAACTGTTGTGGATACATGCCGATCTGGTCGGTGTCGAACGCCCGCTGGTAGAAAATCTGCGGCGTTGGGCGGAGCAGGAATTGGGCATTGCACAGTCGCGCGTGATGCTCTCCGCCACGCACACACACAGCGGCCCGGCTACTGTTCACCTGACCGGTTGCGGCCGGTACGACGCCGAGTACGTTGACTGGCTGCTGGAGCGGCTCAAACGGGCGGCACGCCGGGCAACGGCCGACACCGAACCATGCCGGACGGTCGCGGTGGAAGGTCGGCTTGAACTGGGTGTGGACAGGCGCGGGCGGGCATCGGCGCATACAAATCCGCGAGTGGGGGCGTTGGGATGGCGCCGAAACGACGGTACGTTCAAGGCCGTGATGCTTAACTACGCAATGCACCCGGTATGCTTTAACGGACGTCTGATCAGCGCGGACTGGCCGGGGCAAACTGCCACGACTTTGTCGGAGTCGCTGCCGGGCAAGCCGACGGCGCTGGTCTGTGTCGGCGCTTGCGGCAATATCAACCCGCCGGCAGTCGGCGCTCCGCCGGAGCACGTGCAGCAGTGGGGCACGCAGTTGGCCGACTGCGTCGTCGACAAATTACAGCACGCGGCCGTCAATGACGCACCGGACACCACACCGCCGCCGGCCGTCGCCGCGACGACCGTGCAACTACCGCTGGATGCCTGGACTGTCGACCAGATCAATGATTATGCAAATCGGCGCCTTAGTGATCAATCGGGCCATGATGCGTTCGGCGGCAGCTATCGGCAGGCCATAGAACACTGGCGCACCTCGATGACGGAACAAGTGTCTCGCGGCGGGCATGAACACGCAGAGGTGGAGCTGTTCGGCGTTGCTCTGGCCGGCGTGGTGCTGTTGGGAGTCAATGCAGAGATATTTTCCCGATTCACTGAGATCGTTTGCACACGCACGGGGCGCCGCGTCTATACGGTCAGTTGCGCCAATGGATTTAGCGGTTACGTTCCAACGCAGCAGGCATACGAAGAAGGCGGCTACGAAGTCGAACACGCGATGCTGTTTTGCAACGGATTTCGCCCCAAGCGCGGCGCCCTGGAATTGCTGGCCGATCATGCCTGCCGCCTAGTCGAATCGGGCTTTGCTTCCCGTTCGTAGTGGGAAACACCAAGCGTGGGAAACAAAGGGGACATTCTACTTATTGGCGAAAAGTAGAACGTCCCCTTTTCTCCTGCCAATTGGCTGAAGTATTACGAAAAACAATCTTCCATCCGGTCGAACGCCGTATTGACCATCTTTTCAGGAACGCAGAACGACATTCGCACATGGAATTCGCTGTCGAAAGCCACGCCGGGTGTGGTGGAAACGCGGGCTTCCTTCAAAAGACGCTTCGCAAAGGCGAGTGAATCCTTGCCCTCGTCGAGTTTGATTTTCGGAAACATCAGATACGAACCCCTGGGCATCTGGTACTCGAACACCCGATCGAGCCGATCCAACCTGCTGCACATCAAATCCCTTACGTTCTTGTAGTGCTCGCGAAAATCGTCGATACATTGCTGCGAGGCTTTCAAGGCCCCGAGTGCGGCATATTGAGAAACTACAGGCGCGCAAATCGAAAATGTAATATGACCCTTTTTGATCTGCGATATCAACTCCTTCGACGCATGAACGTAACCAACTCGCCAGCCGGTCATCGCATAGGTTTTTGTGAACGTGAACGAACTGACAACCCGTTCTTTCATGTCGGGCAGAGCGGCTATACTGTGGTGTTTGTATCCGTCGAAGGTGAAATACTCGTAGGCCTCGTCGGTGATGACGACAAGATTGTTTTTTCGTGCGATCTCGGCAAGCGATTCCAATTCTTCCTTGGAATAGACCGAACCGGTTGGATTGTTCGGATCGCTGAACAGAATTGCCCTTGTATTTTTCGTAACGGCGTCGTTTATTCGATCGACGTCCAGGCAGAACCCTTTTTCCTCGACAGTGGGAACACAGACGGGCACGCCCGAGGCCATTAGCACCTGTCGAATATGGGTGGAATATCCGGGCACGGGAATAATCACCTCGTCGCCCGGGTCGATAACCGCCATTATTGCAGCGGCAAGCCCTTCGATGGCGCCGACTGTAACGAGAATCTCGCCGGGCGACGCTTCAATATGATTAACCTTGCTCAGCTTTTTCGTTATCTCATTTCGCAACTCAATAATACCGGCCGGCGTGGAATAGCCCCCGGTTTTGTCTTCCGCAATTGCCTTGATTGCCGCTTCCTTGATATGGTCCGGCGTACCGGCGGTCGGCTTTGCCCACGACAAAAACGCCACGTCCTCAATCCCCTCCGACAACTGGGTCATTTCATGGATGGCCGACTTTGGCATTTGCGAAACACGATTTGCAATTGGCACTGACATACTTTCCCCTTTGTTCTTATTCCCGTTAGCGTGCTGTTAAACTGTTGTCAATTGTATAGTCTACACGAACCAGATTAAAGTAGGTGGCCGCAGAAGGTCCGAATAACGAAGCAAAATACGCTACAACGTCCAGATTTTCGGCTGACGACGTCAAGAGGTGCTTGTCCTCCGCCGGACCTAAAAGCTCCCAATCAGGGCCTTGGTCGGCCGGCTTCGGCATGGTATTCTGAAGTTTAGTGGAACTGCGAATATCAATATGAAATCTTAAACGTGATTGAAAGCTGAATGACAAGGAATAAGTTATGGCGAAGGAAAAGAGTGGCTCGCGCAAAATCT
>DAOWNK010000015.1 GCA_030642635.1 Pirellulales bacterium | reverse complement strand
GGCAATGGTTCTTCCGCCGGGGCACAAGCTGACCGGCAAACCGCTTACGTCGTTGACGGCAATCCCCTCGGTCGGCAATCGCACAGGGCAACTCGAAGTGGTGCACGCATACTGGCGGTTGGTCGAGGCCGTATCGCTATATCACTTCAATCTGGATCACGATCGTCGATTGCGCGACGATACTTTTGGCTTGGAATCGGACCAACAAGGTTTGTTGCGTACGGCGCGGGCGGCCTCGGCTGCGATGGTGCAAGAGTCAGAAGCGGCAGCCGTTGTCGCACAATACGAACTGGCCGTGGCGGCCATGCTCACACAGGATGCACCGCTGCCGTTGCCGGCCGACCGGCCGCACGTCGGCCCCTACGTGACACACTTCAGTAATCTGTTTGTCATGCGGGCCGCACCAGCGGCGGCACGACTTATCAACCGCACGTTGCCGATCCGCCAGCGTGCGATCGACGCACGGGCCTCGGCGCTACTTGCAGCCCGGAACGCACAGTCGGCAACCATCGACGCGCACAGAAACGGCAAGGCAAGTTTCTCGGACGTCTTGATATCAATGGACCAATGCCTTCGTCAGCGGCAGACGCTGATCCGGTCGGTATGCCTTTACAACCGAGAGATAGCCGATTATGCACTAACGGTGGCCGCCCCGGGCGCCCCCGGACAAGAGTTGGTCGGGATGCTCATTCGACCCTCGGCCGGACCGATCAAGCCGTTGATTTTGGAAAGCACCCCGGCAAGGTCCGGTGGATGGAAGGGCGACTCGCAAGTAGAGCCGGCCGGGCTGAACGAGCCTGTCCCTACGCCGGCCGTCCGGCCACCCAAAAACGTTCCCACACCGGCAGTGCGGCAAAAGGCCACGAAAACCACAGACGAACCGAACGCATCCGAATCGGACGAGCCGGCCTTGCTGGAACCGCCCAAGCTGCCACTCGTGCCGGTCGAGCCGGCACTGCTTGAGCCAATCCAGATGAAGGTGGAAAAGCCGCTTGCGGCTTCGCCGTCAGCAGAAACTGCGCCGGCGTTGTATCCGGCGCTGCTGGATGCCTCACCGGGTAGCAAGACGAAGCAATTGACCATCGCGTTGCACTGGGACCGATCGCTGCCGGAGGAGATCGGCGTGCCGATCGATCTGACAGAATGCCTGCAAAGCAGCCCGGCGTCGGATCGCCAGGCGACTATCGAGGCGTATTGGCGGCTTCGTCAACGTGCGGCGGAGTATCAGGCGGTCGCCTTGCAGGCCGAGTTGCTCGACGAGTTGATCTTCCAGGTCGCGCAATCGAACAGCCGCGAGTCGCTTCGGCTGCATTCGGCGAAGTTGACCACCGCAGCGGCGATTCACCAATCCCATGCCGCGGTGATCCAGTCGCAATTTGCCCTGGCCGAACGGATCGGCCGTGCGTCTCGGGCAGTCCGGCCCATGGCGAGCACTGTCCCTCATTGCGGACCGTATCTGCTGAAGCTCGACGCACAACCACAAGAATTGGTCGAGTCATGGCCGCTTCGTCGGTTGGCCGCAACGATCCCGCTTCTGTACGAAGGACTGCGGCGTCATGCCACAGCGGTGGTCGAGTCAGACGCCTCGCGGGCGGAAGTCACAACAAGCTTTCTGGGCGGCGGCCGGTCGATCGAACAGGTGCTGGACGCCATCAACCGACAAACCGATTGTACGTTCGCCTTTCTTCAGGCGTTGACCGACTACAACCGTGCAATCGCCCAGTACGCCCTGGCCGTCCTGCCGCCGGAGGCATCGAGCGAGCGGGTTGTGTCGGCGTTAGTAGTGCCGTGAACTCGTTTAGCGGCCGCCGGTACGGCGGCCAAAAATCAGTACACCGCTCCAAGCCGCCGTACCGGCGGCTGCTAAACGGACGTGTCTCAACTCCACGCGCCGTCCAGTTCCAGGATGTAATCCACGGCGTGCAGTTCGGCGGTGTCGTCGCCGCCTCGGTCGGCTTGTGCGCGTACGTACTCGAAGCCGTAGACCCAGGTGGCGGCGTTGCCTGCGGACAGCCATGCCCGATCGGCCGATGCCTCCAGGCGGTCGTCGCCGGACGAATCATAGAGGAAGGATCGGTCGTTGCCGCCGGTAGAGTGGGCATGTAGATTCTCGAAGAACTTCGCCCGATTGTAAAACCCGTTGCCGAACATCGCACCCTCGACCGTGTTCGAGTAGAACGTATCGTCGCCTTGCGAGTCGTACAGAAAGGCGGTGTCGTCGCCGCCGGCGGTGGCGAAGGCGTGGACCTCCTCGAAGAACTTGCCGCGGTTGTAGAACCCTTCGCCAAACAGTGCCGCTTCTGTCGGATTAGCGTAATAGGTATCGTTTCCAACGGAATCGTACAGCTTGACCTTATCGTGCCCGCCGGCGGTGGCGAAGGCATGAACTTCGTCGAACCCACGCGCCTGGTTGGTGAACCCGACACCGAACATGGCGGCGTATTGCATCGCGCCGACAAACAGGTCGTCGCCGGCCGAGTCGTATAGCTTGACTTTATCGTGCCCGCCGGCGGTGGCGAAGGCATGAACTTCGTTGAACCCACGCGCCTGGTTGGAGAACCCCTCGCCGAACATGGCGGCGTATTGCGGCGCGCCGACGAACAGGTCGTCTCCGGCCGAGTCGTACAGCCTGACCGTATCGTCGCCGCCGCCGCCTAACACGGTGATTGTTTCTACGCCTGTCGCCAGTGCGTTGTACTGCGTGCCGAGTAGCTCTGCCGAACCGGCTCTCAGTACGGCCGACTCGGCGCCGGCCGTACCGGTAAGTGTGGCCGAATCGGCGCCTCCGCCGCCGTCGAAAGTAACCGATCGTACCGCATCGGCGTCGAATTGGTACTCAACACCATTTATAGACAGACGGTGCATATCGCCGGCGGCGAAGGTAAACACGTCGTCGGCATCGGTGCCGGAGACGTGTACGGCATTGCCGTCGAGCGAGACGAGGTTTGTCACGCGGAAATCGACATTATCGTTGACCCCGCCGCCGTAGGTACTCGCCCGGAGCGTAAAGGTATCGCCTGCCGAGGCGGTCACGTCGATCCGTTCGGTGTCGCCGGCCGAGTAGCTGGCCCCTACGAGCCGTCCGTCGGCGTCGAACAGTTGCAAATCGACGTCGGCCGCGGCATGGTCAAAGAACGCCTCGACGGTCAGCAAACCGTCGGCCGCCGCCGTGACGGTAAACCGCCACCCGTCGGCGTCGATCCGGCAATCCTCGAAGCCGCTTTGCCGAACGGTTCCCCAGTCGGTTTCTCTAGCGGACGGCTCAAGGTTCATCTCAAGTGAGTAGTGTCCCAGCCCGGCGTTGCTTGCCAGGCCGACCGTGTACGTTTGCCCGGCCGTTACGTCGAACGCCAGGACGTTGCCGTCGATGGCGCCTCCTTGTGCGGCACAGGCGCACTCCCATCGGGCGAGCATCCCGCCGGTTGTGTCGGCCTCGAATGTGACCGAGTCGGTCGCACCGGCCGTAAATGAGAACCAGTCCTGATCGTCGAGTTGCCCGATGGTTCCGTTTAGCGCGTAGGTGTCGGCGACGGTGCCCAGTCCGTATGCCGCGGCGGCGGTCGAGCCGAACTCGTCGTCCGGCATAACGGCATCCAGTGCCGCGTCGAGGTTGAGCCGATGGTAGCTCAACCCTGTTTGCGAATCGTAGACGGTATCGGCCGTGCTGACCATCAGATCGTAGATGGTCTGCTGATCGACATCCGGGATGCCGGCGAACTGGTGCGCCTCACGCAGCAATACACTTGCGCCGGCCACGTACGGCGAGGCCATACTCGTGCCGGAGTATTGTACAAAATCGTCGTCGATGCCGTTGCCATCGCCTATGTAGTCGGGCACGGTGCTCCGAATACTTCGGCCTGGTGCGGCGATGACGTGCCCGTCGCGCTGCGAGAAGTAGCTAAGCATTCCGTCGCCGTCGACCGAGGCGACCGGTACGACATGCGGGCTGACGGCCGGGTAGCTCAGCCCCGGTGTATTGTACGCGGTAAATCCGTTCCCGGCCGCCACCGAGATGAATATACCGTCCGATTCCAACTGTGCGAACTCGTCTTCCAGCATGGCCCAGCTTGGCACGGCATCGCCGTTGAAGCTGGTTCCCAGCGATAGGTTTACCGTGGTGATGGGGTTCTCAAAGCCGAAGCGGTTGTCGTGGACCCACTGCAAGGCCTCTTCGACCCAACTGAAGTACCCTGCCCCGTCGTCGTCGAACACCCGCAGCCCGACCAGATCGACGCCGGTCGCAATACCCGGGTTGGCGCTGTCACTGCTGGCGATGATACCGGCCACGTGTGTTCCGTGCGAGCCGCTCGGTCCGTCGTCGTATGGATTAGCGTCGCGCTCGGCGGTAAAGTCAAACCCGCCGACCACGCGATACCCTGCGCCGAACCCACCGCCCAGTGCATAGTGATCGTACGCCACGCCGGTGTCTATTACCGCCACGGTCTGGCCGTTGCCGGTCAGGCCGTACTTATCCATGGCCTCGGTCAGACCGGTCAGATCGTGGGCGTCGGCCAGCGTGGTGTGTACTTCGTCGTATGCCTGGTCGTCGACGTAGTAGTCGAGCCAGAAATCGGCGACCGGCTCGCCGGACAGAAACAGCCTGGGTTCTACGGCCTCGAATCTGGAAACACGATTCGAATGCCGGCGCCGAGGTGACTGGCGCATGACGATCCCCCTCCCGGTTGTAAACGATGCACTGATGCTTTTTTCTAGGGAAGTGCGTCGGAGCATTTGGATATGCCCGAACAAGTTAAATATAGGTTATCTTCCGGCACGAAACAGCGTAATGGATGATAGTTTATTTGCGTCGTTCGTTCAATACCATTGCCGGCGGGAAAACCGATTCGACCGGCCCCGGACGTTTTCCCTGTGCATCGCCCGCGGTGGCGAATAGGCGACGATGTGGCGTTCCGGCAACACTTGACATTGACACCACCGGCTGATTTTGACACACTTCCGCCCCAATGGTGGATTAGTGTCAGATTTGACAGTTTAGCCGCCGACGGTACGTCGGCGAAGCGTATCGCCGGTAGAGTCCGACGTGCCGTCGGACGCTAAACGTACAACTATTCAATTCAGATGAAGATCGCTTTTGCTTACATCAACGGCTCGCGTTACGTGGGTCGTGGGGCGGGCTACGTGGCCGGCGCGATGATCCAAGCCGGACATTCGGTGACCTTCTTCGACACGTTTTATCAACCCGTCCGAGAAGTCGCTCGGTGTGTGTGCCGGGGGAACTTCGACGTACTGATGATCTCCTCGATGAGCACGCTCTTTCCTCAAGCCTTGGAGTTGATCGGTCGTGTAAAACGTCTGGCCGATATTCCCGTTCTGGTGGGCGGCACCCATGCGACTGCCGTGGGAGGACCGATACTCGAAAAGCACCCGGAGATCGACTACATCTGCATCGGCGAGGGCGAGTCGATGGTGCTCGATTTTCTCGATCACCTTGGCGGCGAATCGCTTTACGGTGTCAGGAACCTCGGATATCGCCGCGACGGCCGGGTGGTTGTCAACCCGGTTCGGCCGGCCGAGGACCTCGTCTCCAGCCCGCCGTTTCCGTGGTATCTGTTCAACAAGCGATCGCTGCTTACCCCGACCGGCGTTACCTTTGCCCACGCCACACGCGGATGCCCTTATAATTGCAGTTACTGCTGCAACGGCGTGTACTTGAAGCATTACGGCAAAGGGTATCTGCGCCTGCGACCGGTGCAAGAGGTGATCGACGAGTTGGTCTATCTACGCGACTTGTGCCGGCCGCGCATGTTCCACTTCGGCGACGAGATGATCCTTTGGGACAAGGACTATGCCGCCGAGTTGTTTCGTGCAATCGGCGAGCAAGTCGGCGTTCCCTACGGTTGCATGGTTCGCGTGGAGCACGTGACGGACGAAGTGACGAAGCTGCTTTGGGAGACCGGCTGTCGCTACGTCGCCATGGGCGTGGAATGCGGCGACGAGGCGTTCCGCCGCAAACGGCTCAATCGGCACATGTCGAACGAGCAGATCGAGCGGGCATTCGCGCTGCTTAAAAATACCGGCATCCTCGTCAGCTCGTTCAACATGATCGGCTACCCATTCGAGCACGACGACGCCCTGACCGAAGCAACCGTTCGGCTTAATCGGCGGCTTGCCCCGGACCTGGTCCAGGTCTCGGTGTTCTATCCGCTGCCTGGCGCGAAGCTCTACGACTATTGCATAAAAAACAACCTTATCGACCGACGGAAGGCTTCTCGAACTGTAATGTACGTCAAGCAATCCGTGCTGAAGGACAAATTGCTGGTCAAACGCCGGCTCGAAATCGACCGCATGTTGAATCGGGAAAATTTCGATCGCAAGCTTCAGCGTGTCTTGTCCGAGACGCACAACGAAACGCACCGGCAGGCGGCTACCCACCAAACCAAACGTCCGGCCAGACGAATCCTGGTGCTCAGCGGCAACAACCACGATATCGACCCCGACGTTTACGACCAGGCCCACCGGCTGGCCGAGGCGGGCAACCATGTTGTCCTGGTGAGTGGTTTTCGGCGCCGTGACGAAGAACACTATTTTCGGGGTAAGGTGGAAATCCATCGTTACGCCTTGCAGCATCGCAAGAAAGGCCTCAGCCGACTCCTGGCCGAGTTGAAGCACCCGAGGCGATACTATCTCAGGCTCCGAGAACACGGTGTGCGTACTTATTTCACCGAGAATCGTTTTGACGCCGCGATCGAGCGATTGCTGGAACGGTTCCCGGCAGACGTGGTTGTCGCTGACGAAGCGGCGCTGTTGAAGGTGGCGGGCAAACTGGCCGCCCGGTGGGACGCCGAACTGGTCCATGGCGAGTACGACGTCCGGCTGGACAGGGTTCCGGGCATACGGCATACCGCCTACAGCAACGATACCCCCCTGAAAGTGCCGGCCGGTACTTAGCCTTGACACATCAAGGCAATTTTGGCACACTCCCCCCTCATTTTCCGGGTCGAAAACCAGTCCTGCAATGTGGAGATTGCAGTTTGAAGTCCAAAATCGGACATTGTCCATGCCGCAAGGAAGCGGCATTGGTCAAACCGTTCTCGTTGCCGTCGAATATCTCGTGGATTGCGGTCGGCAACTCAGTTGACGCGATTGCACAGTGGGCCAGGATCGTCGTCTTGCTGCACCTCGGCGGCGAGGTGATGGTCGGCGCATTGGCGCTGGCGATGGCCGTCTGCGCGCCGGTCTATGCGCTTGCAGGCCTGGGACTGCGCGGCGCGGCGGTGACCGACGCCAGGCACGAGTACCAATTCGGCGACTATCTCGCTCTGCGGTTGGTCACCTCCGTTGTTGCGATGTTGGCCGTTGCGATGATCGTCTTTGCAACCGGGTGCGAACCGCATACGGCATTGCTGGTCATGTTGGTCGGCCTCGGAGAGTTGCTAAAGGCTATAAGCGACGTCTTCCATGCACTTCAGCAGCAGAACGAGCGGATGGACCGCTTTGCAATCTCGCTTATGATTCGCGGGCCGCTGATGGTGGCGGCCCTGACGCTGGGCGTATGGTGGACCGGGAGTTTGCTCTACGGCGTTGCCGGATTGCCGTTGGTTGCGGCCGCCGTGTTGATTCTGTACGACGTTCCAAGCGCCCGGCGGCTCGTCCGGGCGTTGCACGCTTCCGGCATTGCGCCGCGATGGCGCCTGCCGACAATGCTACGCCTGGCATGGCTTTCATGCCCGCTTGGTGTGGTAATTATGATGATCGCACTGCAGACCAGCGTTCCGCGATACCTGATTAGCTCCTATTTTGGCAACTACGAGCTTGGCGTCTTCGCGGCGATCTTTTGTCTCGGTACGGTGGGTGCAAAGGCGGCCGGTGCAATCTGCCAATCGGCCGGACCAAGGCTGGCGAAGTACTACGCCGCAGACAATATATCCGCTTACTCAAAACTGTTGGGCAAACTGGTGGCGGCCGCCGCAGTGCTCGGCGCTGCGGCGGTGCTGGTAATGATGCTGTTCGGCGGTCCGATTCTCGCGCTGATCTACAAGGCACAATTTGCCCGGTACGCCGAGCTGGCGGTCTACCTGACGGCGGCGGCGGCGGTCGGATACCTGACGCACCCGCTTGGGATCGCGATTGAGGCCATGCGACGTTTCAAAATACACATGGCAGTCCGCGCGATCGGCGTCGCCGTGTTGCTTGCCGCCGCACCGGTACTTATCGCCAATTACGGACTGAAGGGAGTAGCGGTTGCAATCACGTTGAGTAATGTTTCAATCGTACTGGGCTGTGCCGGCGTCGTTTTCCGGTCGCTTAGCACCACGAAAGGGATTAGGGATTGGGGATTAGGGATTGGGGAAAAAGCACAACATCAAATTCTAATCCCCAATCCCTAATCACCAATCCCTTTGTTTTCAGAACGAATGTCAAGGACGACCAAAATACTTCACGTCTTCAACCGCATGGATCGCGGCGGAGCGGAAATGCGCACAATCGAGCTGCTTCGGCACCTCGATCGCCGACAGTACACGTTCCACTTCTGCGCGCTTTCGGGCTTGCCGGGCAAGCTTGACGACGAAATCCGCCTGCTCGGCGGCGAAGTACACCTGCTGAAACGCAACCAGGCGAGCTTCCCACGACGGTTTCGGGAACTACTGAGAGAACAACGATTCGACGTGGTGAACTCGCAGGTATTTTATTACTCAGGGGTGATCTTGCGAATGGCGGAACAGTGCGGCGTCCCGATTCGTATTGCCCAATTCCAAAACACGCACGACGGCCGACGCCATAGCCTTGTGCGAAAGATCATCCGCCACGTCATGCGAGGTCTGATTTCCAGGCACGCCACAAACATATTGGCCGTAAGTGAAGGCGCGATGAACTGTGCCTGGCGAAAGGATTGGAAATCGGACCCGCGCTGCCGGGTAATTTACAACGGCGTTGGAACGGCGTTGTTCCCGACCTCTGCGGATCGGCCGGGCGTGAGAGGCGAGTTCGGCCTCTCGGACGACACACCGCTGTGCATCCACGTCGGGCGGTTTCTGGAGCAGAAGAACCACATCAGACTGCCGAATATATTTTCCGAGGTTTTGAAAAGCAGCCCCGACGCCCGGCTGCTGCTTGTGGGTGCAGGCGGCAACAAAATTGAGCAAAACGTCCGACGGCGGATTGCCCGACTGGGGATCGAAGACCGTGTGATCTTCGCCGGCCAGCGCGGCGACGTGCCGCGACTGCTTATGGCCGCCGACGTTATGCTCTTCCCGTCGCTCTGGGAGGGGTTGCCCGGCGTGGTGCAGGAAGCGTGTCTGGCCGGCACACCAGTAGTAGCCAGCGACCTGCCAGGCGTACGCGAGATCGCCGCTCGGCTCGACGGCGTTCGATACCTGTCGCTGGGCGCACCGGACGCGCAATGGGCCGCAGCGGTCTCAGCAATTCTGAACAGCCGTTGGTCACACACTTCCAAAGAAGAAGCAAGAAAGAGATTCGCAGCAAGTCCGTTCGCTATAGACCGGGTTGCAGAACAGTATTGCAGTATATGGCAGAGATCGGGGATCGGGGATCGGGAATCGGGACTAGTGGACCCTCAACGCTGGTTTGATAGTTTAGCCACCGACGGTACGTCGGCAAAACGTGCGTCAGAAGAGTTCGACGTGCCGTCGAACGCTGAACGTACAACCATGCAATTCAGCGCCGAAGAGAATTTCATACGATCCCCGACCCCCGACCCCCGATCCCCGATCTCAATCCTTCACGTTCACGGCCGCATGGGACGCGGAGGGGCGGAGCTGCGCACTGTGGAACTGCTGCGGCGGATCGACCGCCGGCGGTATCGGTTCGATTTCTGCGTGCTGTCCGGCCTTGGCGGCGAGTTGGACGAGGAGATACGGCGCCTCGGCGGCGAGGTGCACCCGATGCGCACCGGCAGCGGCGACTTCGCCGAACGGTTCGAGCAACTGATTCGTGAGCATCGATACGACGTGGTCCACTCGCATTTGCACTACAATTCCGGCTACCTGCTCCGCCTGGCGGCGCGTTGCGGTGTTCCGGTGCGCGTGGCGCATTTTCGCAGCTTGAACGTTCAACGCTGCGGTAAGCCGATCCGTCGGCTGGCTCGGCGGCTGCTCCGGCCGTTTGTGGAGCGGTTCGCCGGCCGGCGCACCATGCTGCGCTGGGTAAATCGTTACGCGACCGACATTTTGGGAGTTAGCTGCGCTGCGCTGCAAAAAACATTCGGCCCGAACTGGAAGTCGGACCCGCGTTGTCAGGTGGTGTACGACGGCATTGAACCTGCACGGTTTGCAACCGATCGGGACCGCAGCGGCGTGAGGTGCGAGTTCGGTCTGGCCGACGACGGGCCGCTGTTCATACACGTCGGCCGGATGACGGAAGAAAAGAACCACCGGCGGTTGATCTCGATCTTCCGCGAGGTGTTGCGGCGTCGGCCGCAGGCACAATTGCTGCTGGTCAGCCGGATTGCCGTGAGCCGAAACGAGATCGCAATTGAAAGGTCGCTGCGACGCCTGATCGAACAACTCGGCCTGGCCGATCGCGTGACGTTCAGCGGTGAGCGGACCGACGTGCCGCGGCTTGTGAAGGCGGCCGACGTGTTGATCTTCCCGTCCAGTAGCGAAGGGCTTGGCGACGTGGTGTTGGAGGCCTCTGCGGCGGGCACGCCGGCGCTTTGCAGCGATTTGCCCAGCATACGCGAGATTGCCGACCGGCTGCCGGGCGTGCGGTGCCTGCCGCTGGGCGAATCGGATGCAACTTGGGGTGAGATCGCTGCGGCCATGGCCGACGACCCGCCGTCGGAGCAGTTGCGGGCTGCCGCACTAGAGGCGTTTTCCAGCAGCGTTTTCACGGCCCAGCGGTGCCTCGAATCGCTTTGTCGAATCTGGAGAGGAGAGAAGAGAGAAGAGAGAAGAGAGAAGAGGGATGAAGAAACGTCCTCTCTTTTCTCTCCTCCCTCTTCTCTTTTCTCCCCGCCCACATCTTCCCCGGGACCGCAATCCCGGGGCGTTCGGCTGGTGCAAAATACGGCGGCTCAAGCGACGGGAGGTCTCGCCCATGGCTAAACTTTCCTTGCGGCTGGCGTTCTTTGCGATTGGGTTGAGCTTCGTGGCGCCGAAGGTTGCGGACAGCTTCGGTGTGTCCATATCTCAAAATCCGTTGCTGATTTTGTGTCTGCCGGCGGTCGTGTTTGGCTCGGCGAGTTTCTTTGCGACCCGCTCGTTCGCCCGCTCGTGGCCGGTGATGCTCTGCGTTGCGATTGCCTGGGCGGGATTGTTCTACGGCGCCGGGCGGATTAACCACCGAGGGCACATCAACGTCGCCTTCTTAACCGTGGTGTTGCCGATCGGTGCACTGATTGTCGAACAGCGCTGCTGGTGGCTTTGCGCCAGGATGTACGTGCTGGGGACCGCCTCTGCGTTGGGTATCGCGATATGGTTTGAATACGTTATTAACAACGCCGGGCTGATCGGCGCATTCTACCGTTTTGGCAGCCTGTGGAACACAGCAGGCACACTGCGGCTCGCCAACCCGAACATACTGGGCGACCACCTTGCACTGGGCGCCGTGCTGGCGTTTATGCTTTACCTGCGCGACGGCCGGTTAAATAGTCGGCGACAGACACCGACGGAACAACCCAGCCGGTGGAGCCTCGCGTGTGTCATTTTCCTTTCGCTGGGGTGCTTACTGACGGCCTCGCGTGGTGCGTGTGTCGCCTTGTTCGGCGGGATGTCGGTCCTCTTGCTCTGGGGCGCCAAACAGCAGGACGGTCAACGACTCAAGGAACTGGTCGCACTGGGCGGAATCCTGCTCTCGGCCATGCTGTTCATTACTACTGCGAGCGAGTTTAAGCCGTGGCATACGTTGCAAACGCGGATGGAAGACCGGACCAACATCTTGTCGGCCTCCGGTAGAGTGCCGGTCTGGACCGCCGCAACGAAAATTTGGCTCTCCAGCCCGCAGTGTACCCTTGTGGGCCTAGGCGCCGGAATGGTGCCGGAGACATTGGGTGTGTACTTCGAGCGATACCTGCCAGACGGCGTCTCCACGTCGGCGCTGGACAGCCACAATTCGTTCGTCGAATGGGGTTTAAGCTTCGGGCTGATCGGCATGATTGCCGGTGCATGTCTGTTGTGGAACGTCTGTTGCAAGGCACGGCAACTCGACCTTCGCGACGGGTCGGTCAACCGTCTGGCGGTGTTGTTGTGTTTTGGTTTAGCGTCGATGACTTACGTCACGGTGTTCCAGATGCTTTTCGTGGCGGCCGGGCCGCTGATCCTGGCGATGTTATCCGAACCGGAGGCTGTAGGGTGTGTGCCCGCACCCACCTTACGTTCTGCCCCCGCACGCAGTGCGGGGGCTTTTATCAATCCCCAATCCCCAATCCCCAATCCCCAATCCCTAATCCCCAATCCCTAATCCCTATGCCACAAAAACAAACCATGATCGTACTACACGCGGCCCCGGTCGTCTGGGGAAAGATCGGCGGGTTGCAGTCGAGCATTCCCGCACTGGTCGCGGCGCAAAACTGCCTGGACGGCGTCGATGCGGCGATGGTGGTCACCGTCGCCAACACCGCACCGCCGGTGGATGTCGATTTTCCCGTCTTCGACCGGAAGATCACCGTAGAGAGCAACGGCAGGCTCAACCTGCCGGCGCCGTTCGACCGGCCGGACCTGGTCGTCTTTCACAGCACGTACATTCCCGCCCATGCGAAGATCGCCGGAGAATTGCAAAAGGCCGCCATCCCGTACATCGTCTGCCCACGCGGCGGCATGACCAGACGCAGCCAGGCGACCAAGCCGTGGAAAAAACGCCTCGGCAACCTGCTGTTCTTCAACTGGATCGTCTCCAACGCCGCCGGGCTGCACTACCTGACCGAAGGCGAGGTGGCCTCGTCGGTCGAGTGGAAACTTCCACGCTTCGTGGTAGGCAACGGCGTCGACGTGCCCGATGAGTCCGAGACGGCCTCGCCTGGCCGTTCCACCGGATTGAAATTCCTCTTTCTTGGCCGGCTTCATATCGAGCACAAGGGGTTGGATATGTTGCTTAACGCCTGTTCGATAATCGGCGGCGAATTGTATCGTGCCGGGGCCAGGTTGGATATTTACGGCCCGGATTGCCTCGGCAGCGCGGCCGTGCTTGCGCGGCGAATCAACGAATTAGGTTTGGAAGACGTCGTTGCAGTGCATAGACCTGCCATTGGAGAAGCCAAGGCGGAGTTGCTTAAGCGGGCCGACGTGTTCGTACACACATCGCGGACCGAGGGGCATCCATCTGCCGTGTTGGAAGCGATAGCACACGGGGTGCCGTGCCTGTTGACACCCGATACGAACATGGCCGAGCAGGTCGCCTTGGCAGGGGCCGGCTGGCGGGTAGAACCGTCGGTCGATGCAATCGCCCAGCGGTTGCTGGAAATAGTCACGTCCGATCGTACAGTGTTGAAAACGGTCGGAAAGAACGCCCGACGGCTCGCCGCTGAGCGATTCAATTGGCCGCTTGTGGCCGGTCAGTGCATCAGTCAGTATCGAAAGTTCGCAGCATGAGAATCGTTTACCTACACCAGTACTTCACCACGCCCGATATGTCAGGCGGGACCCGCTCGTACGAGTTCGCCCGGCGACTGGCCATGCGCGGACACGATGTGCAAATGATTACTTCTTGCGGCCGTGGCGATTGTTCGGGTTGGGTTTGCACCAAAAAGTCGGGCATCAGTGTGCATTGGTGCTCGGTCCCATACTCAAACCACATGAGCCACTATCAACGACTGTGGTCATTTTTGCGATTTTCATGGCTGGCCGGTCGCAAGGCGGCAAAACTCGGGGCCGATGTGATATTCGCCACCAGCACGCCGCTTACGATCGCACTGCCGGCAGTGTACGCCGCACGACGATTGTCCGTTCCGATGGTCTTCGAGGTCCGCGACCTTTGGCCTCAGGTGCCGATTGCAATGGGTGCGCTGCGCAACCCGATTACCATAACACTTGCCCATCGGCTGGAACGGTTCGCCTACCGCAGCGCAGCCCATGTTATCGCCCTTTCGCCCGACATGAAGGCCGGTGTAGTCGCGGCCGGTTATCCAGCCGAGCAAGTAACCGTTATCCCCAATAGTTCCGATTTTCAATTGTTCCAGGTCCCCGAACAATCGGGCCGCGACTTTCGCAATCAGTACGACTGGCTGAAAGACCGACCGCTGGCCGTGTACACCGGCACGTTGGGAATGGTCAACGGCGTGGATTACCTGGCTCGGCTAGCTTCCGCGGTTGCCGAGTGCAACGCCGAAATCCGCTTCCTGGTAATCGGCGCCGGACGCGAAGAAAACAAAGTGCGTGAAACGGCCGAATCGCTGGGTGTGTTGAACCGGAACTTTTTTATGCTGCCGCAAATACCAAAGGCCAAAATGCCGGCAGTGCTATCCGCAGCCGATATCGCTACCTCGACGGTGATCGACCGGCAAGCGCTCTGGGCCAACTCGGCAAACAAAGTGTTCGACGCCCTGGCCGCCGGCCGGCCCGTGGCGATCAACCATCGCGGTTGGCTGGCCGAGATGATCGACCGGAGCGGCTGCGGGTTGGTGCTGGACCCGCACGACATGGAATCGGCGGCCGGGCGGCTTGTGGCCGCACTGGGCGACCGGCAGTGGCTCACCCAAGCCGGAGCCGCCGCCCACCGCACAGGAAAGGAACGTTTCGATCGTGATAAATTATTCGACCGGTTCGAGTCGGTATTGCTGGATGCCGTCGAACGAATGGAAACTACGCATTTTGCTAAACCATTGTTGTTCCAACAAAAATATTGGTCTTACGAAAATGGCCCCAAAGCCCCCCGACTGCGTCGGGGGGCATGAACTACTGCGAAGCCGCAAGCGGCTTTCTCGTCAATTATGATAGTGGAAGTTTGACAATGTTACTAAAACGTACAATTGACATCCTAGGCGCCGTGGTGATGCTCACTTTGGCTGCGCCTGTAATGCTCGCGCTGGCCGTGTTGATCTATCTGCGGATGGGACGTCCGGTACTGTTCCGGCAAGTTCGTGCCGGAGAGCATGGCCGACCGTTTACGCTATACAAGTTTCGGACTATGCGCCAGGCCCTCGGCGGCGACGGCCGTCCGTTGCCGGACGCCGAGCGATTGACTCCGCTGGGCCGCGTGTTGCGTCGCACCAGTCTCGACGAGTTACCGCAATTGTTCAACGTGCTCGGTGGCCGGATGAGCCTTGTCGGGCCGCGCCCGCTTCTTATGCAATATAACAATCGCTATACACCCGAGCAGGCCAGACGGCTTAACGTAAAACCCGGGCTGACCGGCTGGTCGCAGATAAACGGCCGCAATACGCTGTGTTGGGACGAGAAACTGGCGATGGACACATGGTACGCCGACAACTGGAGCCTGTCGCTTGACGCCAAGATTCTGCTGCGGACATTTCGACAGGTCGTTCGGTGCGAAGGTGTAAGCCACCCGGGCGATGCCACCATGCCGGAGTTTATGGGATGAATACGAATATACTTTTCACCAGCGTCGGTCGGCGAGTTGAATTGCTCGATAGCTTTCGCCGAGCGTACGAAGAGCTAGGCGTTGCCGGGCGGATTGTTGCGACCGACGTCGAGGCGTTGGCCCCTGCGCTCTCACTGGCCGACCGGCCGTACATCGTCCCACGGCTCGATCACCCAGACTACATCTCTACGCTGGCCGATATCATCTGCCGCGAGCAGGTTTCGGTCGTTTTTCCGCTGATCGATCCTGACATTCCCGTGCTGGCCGAACATCGCACAGTGCTTGAGGCGACCGGCGCCAAGCTGGCCGTCGTGCCGCAGGAGGCCGCCGCCGTAGCCGCCGACAAGTGGAAAACGAACGAGTTTTTCAGCGATCTTGGTCTTACAGTTCCTCGCTCGTGGCTGCCCGGGACGCTCGACCCGGCCGAGGCCGAGTATCCGCTGTTTATCAAGCCGAGGTTCGGCAGTGCCTCGGAAGGAGCCTTCAAAGTTGAAACGTCAAAACAGTTGGAATTCTTTTCCGACTACGTCCCCGATGCGATCATCCAGGAGTATCTGCCTGGGCCGGAGATTACCAACGACGTAATCTGTCACACCGACGGCCGGCTGTTGGCGGTCGTCTCGCGGCAGCGGATACGGGTGCGATCGGGCGAGGTGATCGTCGGCAAAACCGTCTTCGACCCAACCATTACCGACGCTTGCGAGCGGATCGCCGCTGCGCTGCCGGCGATCGGACCGATCACCGTGCAGTGCATGATGAACGGCGGCGTGCCGACGTTCACCGAGATCAACGCCCGGCTGGGCGGCGGCGTGCCGCTGGGAATCGCCGCCGGGGCCGACTCGCCGCGATGGCTGCTCGCCCGGGCGGCGGGCATTGAGGTTGAAATACCGCCGCCGGGTTCATATTGCCAAAACATGTATATCTCCCGATTCGACCAGTCACATTTTATCACCGAGGCAAAATGTAATGAGTTTGCAAGCCGTTGTCTTTGATCTTGACGACACGCTCTATCCGGAACGCAGCTATGTCCTGAGCGGGCTGTGGGCGGTCGCCGTTTGGGTACGGCGAGAGTTTGGGCTGTCGTTAAATCGCACCTTCGTCGAACTGAAGCAACCGTTCGAGGCCGGCGTTCGCGGCGATTTATTCAACCGTTGGCTGGAGCGTAGAGGGCTGCTCTCGGAAAATCATGTCACTGCAATGATTCAGACGTATCGTCGCCACGAGCCAAAAATTTTCATGAGCCAGCAAGTTTGCGATCTGCTCGGTCGTTTGGGCCACAACTTCCGCCTTGGACTTGTTACTGATGGTTACTTGGAGGTGCAACGCCGCAAGGTGGCAGCGCTTGGGCTGGAAGATTTCTTTCACGCAATTGTTTATTCCGACCAGTTCGGCCGCGAGGCATGGAAGCCAAGCACCCGTCCGTTCGAGGAGGTGCTCAATCGGTTGGCCGTCTCGGGCAACCAAGCCGTTTACATAGGGGATAATCCTGCAAAAGATTTTCGCGGCGCCCGACAACTTGGTATGGGCGCCGTTCGCATCCGCCGGCCTTCCGGCCTACACTGCCTGTTTGAACCCGACTCACCCGGCGATGCACCGGACGTTGAGATTAGGGAACTTAGCGAATTGACAACTGTATTGAATGAGTTTTGCACAAGGGATGCTGCTTGAGTAACAATGTGTCACAAGTGGGTGACCGGGGCAAAGTGAAACGGTGCCCCGGGTGTATTCACCCGGGGCTAAATATACCGTCATGGACGACAAAACAATCACCAACAACATGCTTGCCATAAACGGCGGGGTTCCGCTTCGGACCACGGCGCTTCCGTCCTGGCCGGTGTTCGACGAGGACCAGATCGAGGCGGTCGCCGCCGTGCTGCGCAGCGGAAAGGTAAACTACTGGACCGGCCGGCAGGGGCGACGGTTCGAGGAGGAGTTCGCCGAACTGGCCGGCTGCCGGTACGCCGTAGCGGTGGCCAACGGTACGGTCGCGTTGGAATTGGCGCTGCACGCGCTTGGGATCGGCCCCGGCGACGAGGTGATAGTGCCTTCTCGCAGCTTCATCGCCACGGCAAGCTGCTGTGTAATGCGCGGTGCGGCGCCGGTCTTCGCCGATATCGACCCGGCAAGCCAGAACATCACGGCCGAGACGATCCGCGCAGTGCTCTCGCCACGCAGCCGTGCGATTATCGCCGTACACCTGGCCGGCTGGCCGTGCGAGATGGACCCGATCATGGAGCTTGCCCGACAGCACGGGCTGGCGGTCGTCGAGGACTGTGCCCAGGCCGTCGGGGCGACGCACCGCGGGCGTCCGGTCGGTTCGATCGGCCATGCCGCCGCGTTCTCGTTCTGCCAGGACAAGATACTGACCACCGGCGGCGAGGGTGGTATGCTCACGACCAACGATCGGGCGGTTTGGGAGAAGGCGTGGAGCTTCAAAGACCACGGCAAAAGCTGGGAGTCGGTGCATCGACCCGACAAAACCAAAATCTTCCAATGGCTGCACGAATCGTTCGGCACCAACTGGCGGATGACCGAGATGCAGGCCGCCGTCGGACGCACCTCGCTGGGCAAGGTTGCCGGCTGGGTCGACGCACGGCGCAGAAACGCCGCGATGCTAGACCGGCGACTGGGCCGCCTGCCGCAGATTCGCACTGCCGTGCCGCCGGCACACCTCGGCCACGCATACTACAAGCACCACGTGTTCCTGCGGCTGGAGTTGTTGCGGGCCGGCTGGTCGCGCGATCGAGTAGTGCGCGCCGTGCAGGCCGAAGGTATACCGTGCGGCTGTGGAATGTGTGCCGAAATCTACCTGGAAAAGGCGTTCGAGGATGCCTCGATGCAGCCCGACCGCCGCCGGGCAGTCGCAATGGAACTCGGCCGGACGAGCTTGATGTTCCAGGTCCACCCAACGCTTACCGAGCGAGATATTATGGACACCTGTCTGGCGGTGGAGAAGGTGATGCGCACCGCCGGCATTGATACGCAGTCAACCCTCGGCAAGGCGGCTTGATGTTTAGCAGCCGCCGGCACGGCGGCTTGGTCACATGAACCGACCCATTTTCACACGCCGCGAAATCGTTTGCATCACAATTGTGTTTCTGCTTGCACTTGGTGCGGCGTGGACGTTCGGGCAGACGGTGTTGTGGATGAATCGGCTGCACGGCTGGAACATCGACTGCCCGGCGAATTTCCCCATCAGCATGTTGGCGCTGAAGCTTCCAGGCGTACATGCGTCGCCGTGGACGCTTGCTGCGGCCGCCAGTGTGCTCGTGATGTTCGGCCTGATGTTGCGGAACCTGCGGCGAGTTACAGCCGGAGCGGCGCCGATACTGCTGGCCGGTTTCGTGCTGGTGCTAGGCGCCAATCTAATCCAAGGTCCGACGTATGGATTGGTCCATCCCCAAGATGATTCGCTGCAATACTACCACGACGCGGTGCAGATCACCTCGGTCGGCAAGTTCCTGCGTGAATTCGAACACCGTCAGCCGACGCTCGGGTGCCACTCCAGAACCCATCCGCCCGGCGCGGTGTTGCTGTTTTACGCCATTGCCCGAACGGTCGGTCGGCCGGCCGCCGTGTCGGTCGCGATGGCCGCGTTGGCGGTGGTGCTGTGCGGCGGATTTTTTTATGGGATACTCGCCAAAGAAGTAGATCACGATACCTGTTGCTATGCCACGTTCTTATTCCTGCTTATCCCCAGTGTGCAGATTTACTGCTGCGCGACGCTCGACGCGGTTGTCGCCGGCTGCTTCCTCGCCGTTGTGTGCTTTTTCAAGCATCCGAGCCGAGCAGTCTGCATCATCGGATCGATGGTCGGGATGTTTTGTGCCTCGTTTTTGACGTTTGGGGCCTGCTTCTTAGTCCCGGTCATGGTTGGGTTCGAGTGGATTACCCGGCGAACGCTTGCGAGGTCTGCGGTGGTTATCGCCGGTGTGACCACCAAGTACGTCATTCTGTACTTGATCAGTGGGTTCAACTATTTCGGTTCGTTTCAGATCGCCTCGGCGCTGGAGAACCCCGGCGGGTTTATGCTGTTTGCCGAACCGGCCAACTATTTGTTTACCCGGTTGGAAAACGTCTGCGAGATACTCGTTTTTTTCGGACCGTTCCTGCTGGTGCTGTTTGTGCGCGGCATGAAAACGATGCTTCGAGAGTCCAGCGAGCCGCGGGGTTTATCCCCGCGCAAAACTTTACCCCAGAATAAACCTGGGGGCTCGCCGGCAGTTTTGTTAAAGTGCTTAACTGCACTGGGCATCGCCACACTGGCCGCCATGTTCCTGACCGGTGCGTTCCGCACGGGCGAGACGGCCAGGGCGTGTTTGTTTATCGTTCCGTACCTGATGTTTCCAGTGGCTGTATATCTCGACCGTTGTTCATATCGGGAACGAGATAAAACCGTGCTGCTTTGGCTCGTCTTTGGCCAGACGATGGTGATGCAGACATTCGGGGGGTATTATTGGTGATCGGCAGGTAAGTGATTTCGCCTTGATTTTGCCGCTATGTGCAACCGAAGGCAATAGATGGAGTATCATAATCTCATTCAGACGCCATGGAGGGCGACGTTGGCAACTACAAGCAGCCTGCGTGTTTTCTATCTCTCTCATCTTTCCTCGCCAGCCGCTGATCGCCCAATTTACCGCGCGATCCGGTGTCAAAGGGTACGAAAAATTCTCGAACTGGGGATCGCCGACGGACGCCGTGCAATGCGGATGATCGATCTGGCCGCCCGGTATCATCTACCGGAAGAGATTCAGTTTACCGGGCTGGATTTGTTTGAAGATCGCACATCGGCAGACGGGCCGGGCGTGACATTAAAAATGGCGCATCGGTTGCTAAAGGCGACAGGCGCCAGGGTGCGGCTCATCCCCGGCGACCCGTTCGCCGGGCTGTCGCAAGTGGCCAACTCGCTGGGGCAGGTCGATCTGATCGTGACTTCTCCCCGGATCGACCCCCGGAGTCTCGCCCGGGCATGGTTCTACGTACCCAGGCTGCTGCACCAGCGGTCGCAGGTCTTCCAAGGCGGTATTCTGCCAGGTGGTGAGCCGACATTACGATTGCTCGCCCACAGCGAGATCGATTCGTTGGCCGCCGCTGCCGCTACACAACGTGCCGCATAACGGTCGTGGTGGGGCGGCTGGGGCACCACTTCGTTTTGCCCCAGCCACCCCGCCGCAAACGGCCGGTCTGGTCAGTAGGCCGACATGCGATACAATGACGTAAACATTAAAATCACAAAGCCGCGACCGGTGGTCGCGCCTTACATTGCCGAGTCGAAAGCGACATTGGCGCGACCAACGGTCGCGGCTTTATGGAGTGAAAACATCGCTATGACCACGAAGCAAACTCCACGTACGATGCTCGATAAGATATGGGACGAACACGTTGTCCGCTACGAGCCTGGACAACAGACGATCCTCTACATCGACCTGCAGCTTGTCCACGAGGTGACCAGCCCTCAAGCGTTCGAGGGCCTTCGTATTTCCGGCCGCCGGGTTCGCCGTCCGGAGCGGACCGTGGCAACGGTCGATCACAACGTGCCGACCACCGACCGCTCGTTGCCGATAGCCGATCCGGTCTCCAAACAGCAGATCGACGTGTTGCGGGAAAACTGCCGACAGTTCGGCGTCAAGCTGTACGACATCGACGACCCGCAGCAGGGCGTCGTGCACGTGATCTCGCCGGAGCTTGGGCTTACGCAGCCGGGAATGACGATCGTCTGCGGCGACAGCCATACGGCCACGCACGGTGCGTTCGGCTCGCTGGCGTTCGGCATCGGCACAAGCGAGGTGGAGCACGTGCTGGCCACGCAGACGCTGTTACAGCAGAAGCCGAAGACGCTGGAGATACGCATCGACGGGCGGCTCGCACCCGGCGTGTCTGCAAAGGATATGATTCTATATATCATCGGCAAAATCTCGACCAGCGGCGGGACCGGCTATTGTATCGAGTACACCGGCAGTGCGATCCGCTCGCTGAGCATGGAGCAGCGGATGACCATGTGCAACATGTCGATCGAAGCCGGCGCCCGGGCAGGGATGATCGCACCGGACGAGACCACGTTTCAGTATCTTAAAGGCCGTCAGTTCGCACCGAAGGGCAAGGATTTCGACGCTGCGGTGGACAGGTGGAAACGGCTGCCGACCGACCAGGGCGCCGGCTACGACCGCGTCGAGCGTTTCGCCGCCGCCGATATCCGACCGCAGGTAACATGGGGGACCAATCCCGGCCAGGTAGTCGATGTGGGCGGCAAGGTGCCTTACCCGGCCGACTACGACGATCCGGCACAGCAGAAGGCAGTCGCCAAGGCGCTTCAGTACATGGGTTTGACCGGCGGTGAGCCGATCAATTCGATCGCCGTCGATCGGGTGTTCATCGGCTCGTGCACCAACGGTCGGATCGAGGATCTGCGGGCCGCCGCCGATGTAGTACGCGGCCGGCGTGTGGCCGACTCGGTCGACGCCATGGTCGTGCCCGGCAGCGGGCCGGTAAAACGGCAGGCCGAGGCCGAGGGTCTCGATAAGATATTCACCGAGGCGGGGTTCCAATGGCGCGAGCCTGGTTGCAGCATGTGCCTGGCGATGAACCCAGACGTGCTGGAGCCGGGCCAGCGATGCGCATCGACGAGCAACCGGAACTTCGAGGGTCGCCAAGGCAAGGGCGGACGCACGCACCTGGTCTCGCCGGCCATGGCCGCCGCCGCCGCAGTAGAAGGGCATTTTGTGGATGTTTCGCAGTAGCCGCTTGCGGCTTCGCAGTGAATAACGATTACAATACAAATACAAATGGCGATACTAACAAGCACTCCATGCTAAGCCGCAAGCGGCATTAACCAACCATGCAACCATTCACACAACACACCGGGCTGGTCGTGCCGATGGACCGGGTAGATGTAGACACCGACCAGATCATCCCAAAGCAATTCCTCAAGCGGATTGAGCGTACCGGGTTCGGGCAGTTCCTGTTCTTCGATTGGCGGTTCTTAGAAAACGGCGGCGATAACCCCGAGTTCGAGCTGAACCGGCCGGAGTATGACGGGGCGAGCATCCTGTTGGCGCGTCGGAACTTCGGCTGCGGCAGCTCCCGCGAACATGCGCCTTGGGCGTTGGAGGATTACGGGTTCCGTGTGATCATTGCACCCAGTTTCGCCGATATTTTCTACAACAACTGCTTCAAAAACGGCATGTTGCCGATCAGACTCGACGAGGCGGCCGTCAACGACCTGTTCGCCCGGGCGGCAAAGTATCAGGGCTATCGGCTCTCGGTCGATCTGGAGCGCCGCACGATAACCGACCAGCACGGGCTGTCGCTCACATTCGAGGTAGACGATTTCCGCCGCCAGTGCCTGCTCGACGGCCTGGACGACATCGCGCTGACACTGGAGCACGAGGAAAAGATTACGGAGTATGAGCAAACACACGGTATTGTGTAAGTGTCTGCACTTTCTGAGAAATGAACTTTGCTACGTGGCCAACGCCATGAGGCTTTTGGCCAGGCCGATGATTTTTCGTGGGAGCAACCATATGTGGGTAATCGTCGATAATTCGTTTCGGAGAATCTGCTGGCGCAGGG
>DAOWNK010000155.1 GCA_030642635.1 Pirellulales bacterium | reverse complement strand
AGAACTGGAAGACCGGCATACTCAACTACTTCGACGGGCGTTACACCAGCGCCGCGGTCGAGGGTATCAACAACAAGGCCCGGGTGATCACCAAGCGTTGCTACGGCGTGAAGTCACCCGGCACACTCTTCAGCCGGCTGCTTCCGGACCTGAACCGGGCCTCGGAAGCGGTCCAGCGGAGCATCGCCGAGCTACGCGAGATGGCCGCCGGCCTGAAGGCCGTGTTTCTAGCGTTTTGCACCTAAAAACGGAAGAGCCATTTTAATTATACCACGGCAAGGCGGCAATGAATCGCCCCCTTGCCGCATATCACATGCTATCACTGCTTGCAACCATATTGCAAAATCGGGGTTTGTCGTTTCAACGGAATCGGTTAAGTTTTGCTAAACCAAAAGCAATTTCCGTCACACGGACGAGACGAAAACGAGGAAGAGCATGGAAGCTCGCATAATTCGGGCCGCACTTATAGCGGCCGTTCTTTTTGTTTCAATGGGCGCTCGGCACCGCAGCGCCAACTTTATAATTGAAACGCCCGATCCGACATTCGCCAAGCAAGTTGCCCAGGCCGCCGAACGGTATCGCCACGATCTGGCCGTCGAGTGGCTGGGTCGCACGATGCCTAACTGGTCGCAACCGTGTGTGATGACTGTGCGCACCGGGGCGAATCTCGGCGCCGGCGGCGCCACCACGTTCATGTTCGACCGGGGCGAGGTGTTCGGCTGGCGCATGAGCATTCAAGGCTCCAGGGAGCGTCTGCTCGATTCGGTCCTGCCGCACGAGATTACGCACATGATCTTCGCCAGCCACTTCCGCCGTCCGTTGCCGCGCTGGGCCGACGAGGGCGGGGCGACCAGCGTCGAGCATATAAGCGAGCGGAACAAGTATCGCAAGATGCTATATAAATTTTTGCAAACCGGCCGCGGCATAGCATTCAACCGGATGTTCGCCATGAAAGACTACCCGCCGGACGTCATGCCGCTTTACGCACAGGGCTACTCGCTGGCCGAGTTCCTTATTGGTCAACACGGCCGGCGGAAGTACGTCGAGTTCATGGGCGAGGGGCTTAACAGTAACGATTGGTCCGGTGCGCTGCGGCGCTGTTACGGCATTTCCGACACCGCCGCTCTGCAAAACGACTGGTTGAAATGGGTGTGCCAAGGCTCGCCGCCGCTTCGCCTGAAGCAAACCCATCCGGCCACCGTGCCGACCGGCGACATGCTGGCCTCGGCCGACCGGCCAAAGCGTCCCGCGCCGAACCCGGTTCGTCACATCCCGGCCGTGGAATCGCCGCCTTACGCACCTGGCAGCGTAACGCCGGCCGGCGGCACGGCGCCGGCCGACAACCCGATTCGGCTGGTTTCCAACAATACCTCTCCGCCGCCGAAGCAACTCCCGGCGGCTGGCTGGCGTGCCGCCGGCAGCCGGCCTTCGCCAAAATCCGTTGCCGCCGCCGCTTCGCCGCCGTCTGGTCGGCCCGAACCGGTCGTTCGCAGCAACGTAGCCCGGCCCCAGCCGATCGAGCGCTCGCGGCAGATCATCTTGGAGTGGAGCAGCCGGTAGATTCCGCAAAACGGCGTATTTGCGGCATTCGGCACCGCTGTTACGCACCCAACCACAACCGCGTCAAGTGAAAGAACACCGGTGCGGCGAAGCAGGTCGAGTCGATCCGGTCGAGCACCCCGCCGTGGCCTTCGACCAGCGTGCCGTAGTCTTTCACGCCTCGGTCGCGCTTGATGGCCGACAACGTAATGCTGCCGGCGAAGCCCATCAGTGCAATCACCGTCGACATAACGCCGGCCATCCACCAATTGGCGCCGTGGAACGGAGTGGCCCACCACAACATGCTGCCCAGCAACGTTACGCTGGCCGTACCGCCGAGCAGCCCTTCCCAAGTTTTGTTCGGATTGATCGACGGGACGATGACGTGTTTGCTGGGAATTTGCGCCCAGGCGTATTGCAAGGCGTCGGAAAGCTGGACCATCAGTATGAAGAAGAACAGCAGCCGTGCCCTGGGACCCCAGCCGTCGGTCGGCAGGTTGAGCGTCAGCAGTGCCGGCGCATGGCTGAGACAGTAGACGCAGATCAGCAACCCGGCCTGAATTTTCGCCGTGCGTTCCAGAAACCGCTTGTAGTCGCCGGCCATGGCGATCCGTGCCGGGACGAACAGGAATCCGTACACCGGTATGACGATGCTGAACAGCCCGTAGTTGCCCATCCCCACCAGTACGAACTGCAATGGCGTGAGCAGAAAGAACACCCAGAACAGCGTGCGGTGATCGCCGGGCCGGGTCGGCGTGAGCGTGATGAACTCCCGAAGCGCCCAGAACGAGATCAGCCCGAACATTATCATGGTGACCATCTGGCCGAGCAGGAACGCAGCGGCCAGCACTGTGCACAACACCCACCATGCGCGAACCCGCAGCCGGAAGGTCTCGATCAGCGCGGTATCAAGCCCTGTGTCGTCGCGTCGGCTGAGCACATGGACCACGGCCGTGGCTGCACCCAGCAGCACCAGCACTCCGCCGATCAGTCCGATGGTTCTTGGTTCCCACATAATATTCGTTCGAAGAGAAGGGGGAAGGCGAAAGGGGGAAGGCGGAATATTCGCCCTTCGCCCTTCGCCCTTCCTCCTTCCTCCTTCCTCACATCTCTTTCAACCGCCGCACGGCCTCACGTGCGCGTTGCAGAAAATCGAATTTAGGCTCCCCCTGTTCCAACCAGATAGGCGGACCGAAGCTCACGCACGTCAACAGCGGCACCGGCAGCACCTCGCCCCTGGGCAGTATGCGGTTCATGTTGTCGATGTGGACCGGGATCAATTCCAGGTCGGGCCGCCGCTTGCACAAGTAGTACAGGCCGCTTTTGAACTCGCCCATCTCGCCGGTCGTGTTGCGCCCGCCCTCCGGAAACACGATCAACGAATGGGTATGGCCGATCTCGCGGATCATTATATCGACCGGGCTGCGGTGTACCTTGATCTCGGCACGGTCGATCAGTATGGCGTTGAACACATGATACGAGAGATACCGACGGATCGGCCCGGCCGTCCAATAGTCCTTGGCCCCCACCGGCCTGGCCAACATGCGAACCTCTCGCGGCAACGCCGACCAGATCACAATTGAGTCCATGTGGCTGGTATGGTTGGCGAAGTATATTCTCTGGCACGTATCCGGCTGCGAGTCGATCCAGCGCGCACTGGCCCCGCTCAGGAATCTGGCAAGCAAGGCCAGAATATTCAATGTGAGCCTGGTTTCCATGCTATTGCAAAACACCTCCGAGTAGCACGATAGGCGGCATGGTGGGGTTTGTCAAGATAGGCCGGCCTTACATCCATATTCCTCTCGCAACGATTCCACCTCCTCGAAGATCGCCGTGATCTGCTCGTCGCCGGGGTGCTGGTCCATGTTGATGCAGCACACACCGGTCAGCCAGGGATTGGCGGACTGGTGGACCAGCCGGCGAATCGTTCGACGTATCTCGTCGGTGCTCTGCTTGACGATTTCGACCGGGCTGTATCGGATGTTCAAAAACGTGTCGGGCAGGTGTCGCCGCAGCTTCGCCACGTCGCCCGGCCAACCCACGTCAAGGAAATCCAACTGCGGCAACTTGGCGAACGACTCGGCGTAGCGGTGCGGGTCCTCGCCGCAATAGTGAATCCCGAACGGCCGGTGACGCCGGCTCCATTCCGCGTCGTACGGCATCAGGAACTTCTCGTAATCGGCAACCGAAATCATCACGTGCGAACATTCGCTGTGCAGGTAGATCGGCCCGGGAATGTTGCGCACGTTGCGGTTCACGCTGATCGACGTGGTGCCGGTCGCTTGGGCAATCACATCGGTAAAGCGGTCGATCACCGCCGCGATGTCGGCCATAAAACCGAAAACTTTTCCCGGCTTGTCGAGCATGTCCATGAACAACGTCTGCCCGCGCAAATCCAACGCGATGTTGAGTACACCGTTCCAGTTTACGTCGCCGCACAGGCAGCCGTACTTTATTTTGAGTACATCGAGCAGGTTTTCAAATTTTCTGAAGACTGGGGTTTGAAACGCCGCGTCCGGTGAGATTTCGAGCGAATCCAACCCGGCGGGAACGACCTGCGGCGGTGCATCTTCCAGATAATCTACACGGCAGCCGAGCATCTCGGAGATGAGATATCCGGCCGCAAGGTGAACCGCACCGATCACCGGCAGGTCCTTGTCGTAATCCGCCCCCAGACCAAACCGCCCCCAACGGTCGTGCAACGCCTTTTCCATTTTCCGTTCCACCTCGATACGGCGTGCCGGGTGAAAGAAAAAGTCCTCGTCGAAGGTAATCCCCTCGTGGTGATGCCACCATGCCGGACCGAGCACGATGTCGACCGGAAGCATGGGGTTCTGTAGTGTTTCGTTTTTCTGATAAGCCATGACGTTTTCCAGTACATGTGTAGACAATACGGAGATAACACGGAGATAACACAGTGGCACCGGCGTCTCGCCGGTGTGGCGAAACTAGTGACAACGTCTATGCTTGTGTGCCACCGGCGAGACGCCGGTGCCACTGTTTCTCAGCCATGAAACCATTTCTACTTGCCAATGAACAACGCCCGAATATGCCGCTGAAATATATTCTCCGAAACGTTCTCGGCGACCACGTCGGCATGTTCCTCCAACGCATTGAGGAAGCGGTCGCCCAACTCGGCGGCCACCTTGTAGCCTACGTGCAAAAGCTGTCGGAAGTTCGGGTTGTAGTGCTCGCACGACGGATCGTGCCGCAGCGCGGCGGCAAAGGTCGGCCCGTTCCAACCGGCGACAAGCTCGCCCGACGGCAAGGCGGCCGTGTCGATGTCGATTACCGAGGCGTACGGCGTGCAGAGTTCGTCAAATCGTCCCAGGGCGATCTTGTAGATTTCCTTGGCGACCGCAAGTCCGTCGCCGCCTGCCGTGGCTAGACCAATCAACTCCTCCAACCACGTCGTACCGGCGGTTTTCAGGTGCACGCCGGCGTCGAACTTTTGCAGCGCCTGGCGCATCGCCCCGTAAATGGAAAATTTGTCGCTGCCGGAATGTACGCTCAGTTTCAGATTCTCCGGCAGGCCGAATTCACCAACTGCCAATGCGATCACCGCCAGGTCCTGCTCGAACTCCTTGGCAAACTGCGAGACGTCGCCGACGTAGTCTACGCCTTTGTTGAACCGGCCGGTAAATCGCGGTGCGATCGTCTGTGCCGGTATTCCTTCGTCTGCAACGGCCGCCAGGATGAAAAACAACTCGACCGGCGTTTGCGGCTCGTCGGTCTCGTCCATCGACACCTCGGTGGCGAACTGCTCGGCGCCTTTCGCCCGTTCAATGTGCCGATATATCTCGCCGGCCTCGTGTACGGCCGACAGGTATTTTCGTGCGGCGGACTGGATCGTCTGCTCGGAGACCTCCAGCGCCCGGTCGATCCCCGGCGCCTGCAAACGCCCGACGCACCGCCGGTGGCGTTGGACGAATTTCTCCAGCATGGTTTCATCGGGCGCGGCGCCGATAAAGTCGGCCACGTCGAGGGTGAAGAAATCGCTCGACTCGATGAAACCGTCCACCGTCTGCAAGCCGATGTGATCGGCGTCGACGAAATAGGGTCCGTTCCAACCGCGTGCCGCAACGGCGGCGTCGGCCTCCGTGCGGACCTCGCCCGGCGTGCTGCCGACGATCGTATGCTCGCGGTGCGACTTGTTCCACACCGGCGTCACGGCTACTCCCGCCTCGCCGGCCCGGATGATCGCATCCAGTTGCGCCGCACCCTGCCGTGCGAACCGGTCGCCGACGCCGATTGTGTATTTTGGTAGGTGCATATACTTAGATATTGGAAAAAGGGATTAGGGATTGGGGATTAGAGTTGAGGTGGAAGGTCGAATTCCAATCCCTAATCCCCAATCCCTAATCCCTAATAGTGTCATTCAGTTTATTCATCAACCAAGCCATGTTCTCGGCAAGGGTTTTGATTGTTTCGATCCCTTCGGCGTCGTCGGCCACCTCTCCCGGCTTGCGGCCGAAGGCGATGTTCCAGTAGGTAGAGCCTGGCACGATCATCTCACTGAGCAGGAAGAAGTAGTTGATCTGTGCGAAGGTGAAGTTTTGACCTGCCCGACGCGCGACTGCAATCGCCGCACCGACCTTCCGCCGCAAGAATTGGTTGCTGTGTCGAGAGACGTATCCGACCCGATCGAGCATGGCCATCGTCTCCGGCGTGGCAGAGCCGAAATAGACCGGCGAGCCGACGAGTATCCCGTCGGCCTCGATGAATTTTTCGATGATCCCCTCGAACGCCGGATCGTCTTGCACGCAGCGCGGTTTTTCTACCTTCGAGCATCCGCCGCACCCTTTGCACGGCTTGACCTGTCGTCCGGCCAGCGAGAGCAGTTCGGTTTGAAAACCCTTTTCCGCCAGTACGTCCAGGGCGGTTTGCACGGCGATTGCCGTATTGCCGCCGCTACGTGGACTGCCTGAAATGCCTAGAACTTTCATCGGATGGTTTCCTTTCGTTGAAAAAGCCGCTTGCGGTTATAATACCAACACACCCGGCAGCGGTCAAGAAGTAGACATAGCAGCATAGCAGTGGCACCGGCGTCTCGCCGGTGGAAACCAATGGCAGTCCCAGAAAACACCGGCGAGACGCCGGTGCCACTGGCCTCCTTGGATCATGCGTTAGATCAGCATCCCGGCGATTGCGGCGGTCATAAACGCCGCCAGCGTGCCGCCGACCAGTGAACGAAAACCGTATTTGGCAAAATCCTTCCGCCGCGACGGGACCAGCCCGCCGATGCCGCCGATCATAATGGCGATTGAGCCGAAGTTGGCGAAACCGCACAAGGCGTAAGTGGCGATGACGAACGACCGCTCGGAGATGACACCCTTCAACTGCACGAGGTCCATGTATGCGAGGAACTCGTTCAGTATGGTTTTTTTGCCCAACAGCATTCCGACCGCCCGGGCGTCCTTCCACTCGACGCCCAGTATCCACGCCATCGGGGCGAACGTCCAGCCGAGTATCCGCTCCAGGCTCAGCGGCTCGCCGGCCACCGGCGGCAGTGCTGTAAGCGACCAGTTCAGCATGTGTACGATGGCGATAAAGGCGATCAGCATGGCGGCCACGTTTATGGCCAGCGTCATGCCCTCCGAGGCGCCTCGGCAGGCGGCGTCCAGTACATTTATGTCTTCGCGCGGCACGTCGATCTTCACCACGCCCTTGGTCGGCGAGTATTCGCTCTCCGGGACCATGATTTTGGCAATTACCAACGATGCCGGGGCGGACATAAGCGATGCGGCCAGCAGATGCCCGGCGTCGGCGCCCAGCGAGGCGTAGGCCGCCAGCACACCGCCGGCCACGGTGGCCATGCCGCTGGTCATCAACGCCATCAACTCCGAGCGGGTCATCGACGCTAAGTACGGGCGGATCACCAGCGGGGCGGTGGTCATGCCGATAAACACATTGGCCGACGCACACAGCGATTCCGAACCCGAGGTGTCCATCACCCAGACCATCACCCGGGCCATGATCTT
>DAOWNK010000224.1 GCA_030642635.1 Pirellulales bacterium | reverse complement strand
CTCCGTGCCAAGAGTGGCCCGCCGTGGATAATCGTCTGCGATAAAGTGCTGCAAGTCGGTCGCCAATCGGCACTTGCGCGAACCGGATGGGATTGGAAGCCGGAGAACCTCTATTGTGCAGACCGTTGTGCTTTTGCCGCAACAGGGGCAACGTGTTGTCGAAAGTAAACACCACACGTCACTTACCCATCCATGTACCACTCCTTGAGTACATTATGCCATTGTTCCCGTTGGGCGACCGCGACGAACGCCGCGCCGACCTCTTCCGCATGTGGGTGTAACCGCGAATACTTTATGCCGAACTTACGCATCAGCCGGCAGCATCGCTCGGGGCCGTAGGTTTCTTCTGCAAGCCGATAATGCTCGGCGATCACCTCGCGTTGCTCGCTGAGGTTGGGTATTGTCACTGGCTCGCCGGCGGCCGAGGCCATGGCCTGCCGAAAAATCCACGGGTTGCCGATCGCGCCGCGTGCAACCACAACGCCGTCGACGCCGGTCTGTGCGATCATCTCCAGACAATCTTGTGCGGTGAACACGTCGCCGCTGCCCAGCACCGTCCGTGGGCCGGCATGGCGTTTCACCTCGCACAAGAACTCCCACGAACTGCGGCCTTCGTAGTGCTGCCGGACGGTACGGCCATGGACTGTAATTGCCGCCGTGCCGAGCCGAAACGCACCGTCGAAGATCGTGTAGAAGTTCTTGCGGCTTTCCGGCGTGTCGTCCATGCCTCGCCGCATTTTGACGGTCACCGGCACAGCCGCCGGCACGGCCTCTCGCACCCGGGCGACGATCTCCAGGGCGGTTTCCGGTGTGCTTAACAGAAACCCGCCTCGACATTTACCCAACACCTTTTTGACCGGGCAGGCGAAGTTCAGATCGATCACGTCGAACCCGGCCTCTACCATCTTAACCGCGGCAGCGGCGAACTCCTCCGGCACACTGCCCATCAGTTGAGCGCCGCAGGGGTGTTCGTTGTCGGTGGTGCGGATGTATTGCCGTGCCTTGCGGCCCCGGCTGACATTAAGAACAAACCGATCGAGCATCACCTCGGCGACGGTGTACGGCGCTCCCAGGCGAGTGGCAATTACCCGCATCGGCCAATCGCTGTATCCGGCAAGTGCCGCCTGGACAACGGGAAAGCCGATTTCGACCGGTCCGATGCGGAGTTTGGGAATTTGCCGTGACATGGTGTTCAAGCCGCCGTACCGGCGGCTGCTAAACATGAAAATCGGCCCGTTTAGCGGCCGCCGGTACGGCGGTCCGATCCCTTCGGCAGCGTGGACATCAGCTTGTGAATTTTCACCATCGTCTGCTGTTGCAGGTCCGGCTCCGGTATGTCGTTGGTCAGAAGATCGGCCTGCCGGAGCACCTTGTGCGACTCGGCGTATCGGCCCACCTTCGAGAGCTTCTCGGCCACGGCGGCCAGGGCGTGTGCCCTGCTAAGCGGCTTTTCAATCTCCTCGGCGGCGGCCAGTGCCGACTGCAAACTCCGCCAGGCGGCATCATCCTTCCGCAATTCGTGTTGACGAACGGCGATTGCGGCAATCGCCTCGCACTGCGTGCGTTTGTTTTCGATCGAGCCGGCCAGCTCGACCGCAGCGCTAAGCACCCGATCGGCATCGTCGGGCAGTCCGATTTTGTGATAACTTACGGCCACCGTACCGAGCACCAGCGTCTTGCCGTGGACGTCTTCCAGCTCGTCGGCCAGTTTTTCCGCCAGTGAAAGCGAAGCAACAGCGGCGTCAAATTCATTGGCGGCGTTTTGAACCCGGCCGATTCTGGCCATCGTGCGGGCACGGCTCTCGACGTCTTCGATCTTCTCCGCCGCGGCCAGTGCCGCGAGCACGGCAAGCCGAGACTCCGAACGGTTGTTCAACCTGGTCTGGGCCTCGGCCAGGTAAGAGAATGCACCGGCCCGGGCCGACGGGTCCGGGATTGACTGACATGCCTTGAAGGCCGACCGCATCGTCTCCTCGGCGCCGAACACGTCCTTGGCCACCGCCTGACCGCAACCGATCTTAGTCAGTTTTTTTGCACGAATATCCGGCTGTTTCTCTTTCTGTGCCTTGAGCACCTGCTCTCGATAGGACAACCCCGAGCCGGCCGGCTGCGAGTCGCCGCCGCAACCGGCTAGTGAAGCAAAGCATATAAGTGCTGCCAACTGGCGCAACATGGTTACTACCTCTTCTGTGTTTTTGTCCATTTAGCCGCCGTGCTTGCACGGCGCATCTGCTGTGTGCCGGCATAAACTCGCCGCCTACGCGCCGTGCAAGCACGGCGGCTAAATGGGATTGTCCGCAAGGAAATGTTACTGGAAAATTAACCGCATTTTCTTCAACCGTTGTTCCGTTTCAGCCATCAGCGCATCTTCGGCCGCCTCGTCGGCTGCTTCGTATGTAACCGAAAACCGCAGATAAGCCCCGGCGTCGTCCCATGGGACCGTGCAGATCGACTGCTCGGTGATAAGGTGCTGCCCGGCCTGCTCGGCGGAGTCGAACTGCGGGCCGCCCTCGATACCATTCGGGCTTCGCGTGTAGAGGAAGTAAGAACCGCCGGGCATTCGGCAATCGAACCCGCACCGGCTGAGCACTTCGACCAACTTTTTCAGTCGGCGGTGATACTTCAGTCGGACCCGTTGCGGGATTTCCGGGTCGTCCAGTGCGACGGCCGCCGCCTTTTGGATCGCGATAAACTGGCCCGAGTCGCAATTGTCCTTCACGTCGGCGAACGCACGCACCAGCAGCGGATGGCCGCAAACCCAACCGATCCGCCAGCCGATCATGTTAAATCCCTTCGAGAGCGAATGGACCTCGACGCCTACCTCCTTGGCGCCCGGCGTTTGCAGAAAGCTAAGCGGCCGGCCCTCGTAGCTGAGCATCACGTGGGCAGCGTCTTGTACGACCACGATCCGGTTCGATCGGGCGAACTCGACCACACGGGCGTAAAACTCCGGCGTGGCGACCTTGCCGGTCGGGCTGTTCGGATAGTTGAGCACCAAGAGCTTCGCCCGAGATAAAATCTCCGCCGGGATCGAATCCAGGTCCGGCAGAAAATCGTTCTCGGCAAGCAGCGGCAGCCGGTGCACCTCGCCGCCGTAATACTTCGTGTGCGTTCCGGCGACCGGATAGCCCGGCGTGGTCATCAGCGTTACGTCGCCCGGGTCGATCAGCACGGCCGGCAGCATTGCCAACGCTGTCTTCGAGCCGATGCAGTGGTTGATCTCGTCGGCCGGGTCCAACTCGACGTTGAACTCTCGGGCCATAAACCGCGCAACGGCCTCCTTAAATTCCGGGATGCCGTTGTCGGCGTATCCGCGGTTCTCCGGCACCCCGATCAGGTTGGCCATCTCTTCTCGAACCGCCCTGGGCGCCATCTCGTCGTTCTCACCGATGCCCAGGTCGATCAGCGTCCGCTCGGGGTGTTCAGCCGTCGCCTTGCGTTTTGCACGCTTGATCTTCTCGAACTTGTATATCTCCGTGCCCTTGCCGTAGTCGCTCCCGCCGATCCGCTGGGAGAAGAGTTGTTGGAAATATGGGTTGTTCATGGTATTGATTAAAACCACGCTGCGGTAAAACCGCCGTCTACGTTAATGTGTGTTCCGGTAATAAAGCTGCCCGCCACAGGCGAGAGCAACAGCAGCATGGCGCCGATCAGTTCCTCGCCTTCGCCGAACCGCCGCATCGGCGTGCCGTCCATAATGCGGTCGATCCGATCCTGGTCAAGCAGCTTTCGGTTCTGTTCGGCCGGGAAGAAGCCGGGGCAGATCGCGTTTATCCGAACGCCTTGCGTGCCGAACTCATGGGCGATGTTGCGCGTCAGGTTCAGCACGCCCGCCTTCGAGGCCGAGTAGGCATACACACGCGACAGCGGCAAGTGTGAGGTGACGCTGCCGATGTTGATAATCGACCCTCCGCCGGAGTCCACCATGTGTCGGGCGAATATCTGGCACGCCTGGAACACGGCCTTCAGATTGATCGTCAGTATTCGATCCCATTGCTCTTCGGGATACTCGAACAGCAGGCTGCCGTAGTTCACCCCCGCGCCGTTTATGAGTATGTCTGCCCGGCCGGTTTGCTCCAGTGCAGTCGCCAGAAGGTTTTCGAGCGACTCGCGCGACGTAACGTCGACCGTGCAGTAGCCGGCCTTGCCACCGAGTTGTTCAAGCTCTTCGACCATTGCCTTACAGCCGTCTTCGTTCACGTCTGCCACGATTACATTGGCGCCGGCCCGGATCAGCCCCTTGCACAATGCGCCGCACAGCACGCCCGCCCCGCCGGTTACCACCGCGGTTTGGCCGTCCAGGCCGAACAGTTCGTTCAGGTATTCAGCGGACATTTATTGCTCTTTCTGTTTTTGTTAAGTGTAGGTTGGGGTCTTTCGCAATCGAATCCAATCGCTGTGGAACGTGCCTTCCTTGTCGGTGCGGTTGTACGTATGGGCGCCGAAGTAATCGCGCTGGGCCTGCAACAGGTTGGCCGGCAGCCGTTCGCTGCGGTAGCCGTCGTAATATGCCAGTGCGGTGGAGAACGCCGGCACGGGAATACCCAGCCGGACAGCCGTGGTGACGACGTTCCGCCACGAGGTCTGTGCCTTGCGAGTCGCCTTTTTGAAGTACGGCGCCAACAGCAGATTTTCCAGTTGTGGATTCTTGTCGAACGCCTCCTTGATTCGCTCCAGAAACACTGCCCGGATGATGCAGCCGCCGCGCCAGAGCATGGCGCAACCGCCGAAATCCAGCGGCCAGTCGTGTTCTTTCGCCGCCGCCTGGAGTTGGACGAACCCCTGGGCGTAACTGCAAATCTTCGAGGCGTACAGCGCCTGGCGGACCTTCTCGATAAACTCATCGCGATTGCCGCGGAACTTCGCCGTCGGACCACGCAGCGCCTTGCTCGCCCGAACTCGCGGCTCCTTCATCGCCGAAAGGCTCCTGGCATAAACCGCCATGGTCACCAACGTGCTGGGCACGCCCAGGTCCAAGGCCAATTGGCTCATCCACTTGCCGGTCCCCTTCGCCCCGGCGGTGTCCATAATCAAATCGACCAGGTGCTCGCCGGTCTCCTCGTCTTTCACGCTGAATATATCGCGTGTGATTTCGATCAGGTAGCTGTCCAACTCGCCCCGGTTCCACTCGGCGAAGACGTCGTAGATTTCGTCGTTGCTAAGCCCCAGGGCCAGTTTGAGCATCCAATATGCCTCGCAGATCAACTGCATATCGCCGTACTCGATGCCGTTGTGCACCATTTTTACAT
>DAOWNK010000269.1 GCA_030642635.1 Pirellulales bacterium | reverse complement strand
GCACGTTTGTAAAATCGGGGTCCGGTTTGGCATGTGGGCCGAACACTTCGACGTCGTTGAACCCAACCGCGTCTAGTACCGGCGGTACGGCCGAGCAACCCACACCGTGCAGCGGCGAGTAGATGATCTTCAAATCCCTAGGGCCCGATGTGCTTTGAGTTACCACCGCGTCGACGAACGCCGCGTCTACTTCCTTTTGGCAGTAGACGATCTTTCCCTCCTCCATACCGCTTGCAAACGCAGTGCGCTTGATCCATGTGACTTGCCGCATCCGCTCGATCGAGTTCTTATCGTGCGGCGGCAGAAGCTGACCGCCGGTAGACCAATATACCTTCACGGCGTTGTCTTCCGGCGGGTTGTGGCTGGCGGTTATCATTATCCCGCAGTCGCACTTTTTGTGCCTCACGGCGAACGACAGCTCCGGCGTGCTGCGGTATCCGTCGAGGAACCAAACGGCGAACCCGGCAGAAACCATTATCCGGCTGCACAGCTCGGCGAAGTGCCGCGACCGGTGCCGGGTGTCGTAGGCGATCGCGCAGGAGAGCGGTTTGTCCTTGACCTGACTTTTGACATAGTCGGCCAACCCCTGGGCGCTCTCGCCGATAGTGCGATCGTTGATGGCGTTGCACCCGATCGGATACATCCGGCCGCGTCGCCCGCCGGTGCCGAACGGCACGATCGTCCAGAATGCGTCGTCCAATTCCTTGAACTTTCCGGCGGCAAGCTGCTCTGCCACCTGCCGGGCGTACTCTTCCAGATACGGCTCAGTCAGCCATGTACGGATATTTTCCGCCGCGGCCTGCGATATATGGTTCTCCTCCGCAGCGGCATTCAATTGTGCCAGGGCGGTTTGCAAGTCGGATATCGTCATGGTCATCAGTATGATGGGTTTTTGGTGCAATGACTAGTGACAGAGTGGGCATCCCCCCCAATGTGTGTGTCGGTTTAGTGGACACCGGTGCAATATCACCGTTTAGCGGCCGCCGGTACGGCGGTCATTGTGCCCCCCGACGTCGATGCCACCAACGCGCCGGGCAAGCCCGGCCGCTACATGCCCTCCCCATTTCCCCGAAAATTCCCGGCAATTTCATTCATCTCGAATTATCATGGAATAATCGGGGAATTTCTTTTTTGCCCATTTTTAGCGACAGATTCCCGCTGCCGGCAACAATACATATCAGGCAGGCGAAAGCGTGCACCACGTAGTGACAGTCATGCAGCAACACAAGCAGTTCACACGCATGTTCGTGGCACACCAGGCCCGGGTTTACGGGTACGTGGCCACGCTGGTGCCGAATCGGGCCGATGCGGAAGAGATATTCCAGGAAACGAGCATGGTGCTTTGGGAAAAGTGGGAGGAGTTTGACGCCGACCGTGACTTTGTCCGCTGGGCCTGTGGAATTGCACACAACGTTACACGCAATTTCCTACGCAAACAACAACACAGCCGGGCGTACTTCGATACCGAGTTCGTCGAGCGGGTTGCCAGTGCAAGGCTCGATGAGCACGAGTACCTCGATGCCCGGCGTCGGGCGTTGGCGGAGTGTGTCGCACGACTGCCGGATAAACAACGCAGCCTGTTGGAACGATGCTACAGCGGCATGGAGACCATCCGCTCGGTGGCCGAACAACTCGGCCTGACTGCCAACTCGCTTTACCTGAAGCTTCGGCGGATTCGCCGTATTATCTTCGATTGCGTCAACCGTGCGTTGGCCAAGGAGGATCGAGGATGACCGCACAAGTACCGGAAAACGATCTGGAACTCTGGTCGCTGACCGAGGCGATGTGCGACGGTACGATCACCGTAACCCAGCGCGATCGGCTCCAGGTGCTGCTGGAGGCCGGCCGGTCGGCCATGCGGTTTTATCTCGCCTATCTCGATCAGCACGCTTCCATGCTGTGGGAGATGCGAGGCACGACCGAAGCGGTGCCTGCACTTGAGGAGCCGAACGCCCTGGAAGAAGTCTTCCGACGGCCGGTACTCGGTTTCCTGACAAACTCTGCACGATGGACGCGCGAGTATTTCTCGCAGCCCGGGCCGCTCTCGATACTGGCCGCTACGATATTCATGGTCTGCCTGATTTCGATACTTATGATCTTGCCCGCGCCGACCTACCAGCCGAGCCGCTCTAACCACGTCTGCACCACCAGCACCAGTGGCACAGGCTTCCAGCCTGTGAAAAAAGAAGGAAAGCTCAACTTCGTCGCCCGAATCACCGGACTGCACAACTGCCGCTGGTCGGACAACTACCTGCCGCCGTTGAGATATGCCCACTTGGGTCTCGGCCGCGAGCTGAAACTCGACGCCGGGCTGCTGGAGATCACTTACTACAATGGGGCGAAGGTCGTCCTGGAAGGCCCGGTCGAGTTCACCGTCGAAAAACCCAACGCCTGCCGGCTGGATGTCGGAAAACTCGCCGCAAAGGTATCCAAAAAGGCCGTAGGGTTCACCGTCGAAACGCCCACCGCCACGATCGTCGACCTGGGCACCGAGTTCGGTGTTGAGGTAAAAAAAGAAACCGGCGACGCGGCGGTCCACGTTTTCCAAGGAACGGTCGAGGCAGAAGTGCTTGGAGAAACGGGATCGACGCGGAAGAAGTTTCGACTCACGCAGGGTCAGGCTGTAAGGATAGACGCCGGGCAGGCTACGATTACCAAACTGGACGCCGATGTCGTACAGTTTGCCCGGGTTGTCCGGCTGATCAGCAACACCTGGACCGATGCAGCACTGGGACCGATGATCACGGGCGTAACCGCCACTGCTTCGAGCCACTTTCCATTCGGTATTCGCCGGGCTGATCGTACGCCACAAATGGCTGTGGACGGTTCCGGTCTGATAGACAACTGGCACACCAACAAGCCACATGGCAATGCGTGGATGAGCGATAACGGTGAGGTGACGGGCGTTTGCTTCAAGGTCGATCTGGGCGGCCAATTTGAGTTGGCAGCCATGAAGGTGTGGAATTTCAATTACGGTCAGTTTAGCGTCCGCGGCGTGAAGTCCGCCGACATCTATATATCGAGCACCGGCACCGGCTATCCGGCCGACAATCCTGCTGACTGGACTCTGCTGATGGACGACCAGATGTTTAAGCAGGCTCCTGACACAGACACCTACGACACGCCGGATGTGATCCACCTGGGCGGCGTCACGGCCAGCTTTGTGGTGCTGGTGATCAACGATAACTTCAACTCGGACAACTCCGGCGACTACGTCGGCCTGAGCGAAGTGCAGTTTTTTGGCAGCCCGGTTTGCAAAACGGTGCCGAAGAAGCCGTCGCACAACACACGGGAACTAACGACGGAAGGGAGGTGATGCAACCATGGTTTTGACGTGACGTCCTGGGAGTGAGTAACACCCGGGCTGAAAAAATGGGCAGAGGCCTGTGACAAACACGCAGGCCGGGAGACGTGTTTTAACCTTTTTTGAAGTATCCTAAACATGAAACGAGGTATTACTATGAACAGTAAAAAGAGAAAAATTCGGTTATTGTTGGCGATTGTGTTTGGTCTTTTCATCGCTGGCACGGCCCAAGCGGAGACCATTTACACGGAGAACTTCGGCCCGGGCGATGCAGGAAACGTTACTCTGAATTCCGTCGGCTGGGACGCCTGGTATGGTACTTCGGCTACTCACTGCGGACATCAAAATTATGTACGTCTGTTCGTTTATGAGCAAGCCGGCGGCTCCACCGGCGGGTACATGTATTCGAGTCCGAGTTCGCTTAACCCCACGGGTTTGGCGACGACCGCAGAGCCGGGTTCGGTATCGACAAACATTCTCGAGTCGATTTCCTTCCGAGACAGAAATGCCAATAGTAGCGACACGATCCGGATCGTGGCCAAAATCGGGGTGAATTGGTATGCCACTGACCAGGCATTTACCAGCGACAACTCGTGGACGAGCCCGGCGCAGACGTTCAATTGGACGAATTCGGCGTCGGCGTGGCGCAACCTGACTTTCACTCCCGGCACGGTACTTTCACTCGGCGCCGACACCATCAGTTCAGATCTTAGTGGGAACGTCACGGAATTCGGCATGTATACAGTCAACGATGGCGGCCACATGCGAATTGATGACTTCACAATCAACGTAATCCCGGAGCCTGGAAGTGTCGTGTTGATTGCCGCCGGTCTGATTACATTGCTTGGGTGGATGGGCCTGCGCCGCCGGCGGAAGCAGTGATTTAGTATGGTGCGT
>DAOWNK010000337.1 GCA_030642635.1 Pirellulales bacterium | reverse complement strand
CTCCGCGCAGAATTTCTCTCCTGCGGCGTGCAGCCCGCTTTTAACGTGCGACCATAGCCCCAGCAGGTCCCAGTACAGGCTGCCGCCGGCTTCGACCGCACCATTTTCGAATCGGTAAACCTCTTCCAGCCGCAGCCGTTCGCCGTCGAACAACCCCGCCAGGTGCCGGCCGCCGGATGCGCCGATATCGATTGCCAGATACGCTTTTTCAGCCATGTTAATCAGTTACCAGATGCAACCCGTTTGAACGTCCAAATGATGACCGGTTGTGGTTGGCCGTCTATTTGCAGATCCGATCGGTAGATGAACGTATCGTCGTCGACCAGGGTGTAGGTTACCGTGGCAGTCATGTGCTTTGCATCGGGACGAAGGCCCGACATTTTGCCGATACGCTTGTTGCCGACGGTTTTCTGCCAAACACCGCGTGCGAAGTCGCCGTTAGAACTGAAAACCCACGATCTGATATATTTTTCTTCCGAGTCCCAGCCTACCATGTGTCGGCGGACCAGCACCAGTCGATTGTCCACGCGAATCTTTGTTACTCCGGTAACATAGTTGCCGTCTAGTGCCCAGTCGTGCGAGCGCCGGACGACCAAAGGCTGTCCGCCCGGCGTGCGCCCCCGGTGAATCCATCTGCCGATAAGCCAGTTCAGTTCTTCCAGGTGCTCATGGTTGGCCGGCTGTGCCGGTGGCTGGGCCATTGCACGAGATAACACCGTCACGGCCGGCAGCACGACGGCAACAACTGCTACGAACATTGCGAGTCGTTTCATGGTACTACTCCTTCACATAGTTGGACAAAGAAAAGTGGATAATCGTCAATGTCTGATTCTAAGCATGGTAGTCAGCCTTGTCAAGGATTTGGCTGTTAAACGGTCGGTTGAACATTCCGGCTGCTTCCATTATGCTAAGTCGTTGCTCATTTGCAACGCAAAGCCGCGACCATTGGTCGCGGTGGGGTGGCCGGGGCAAAGCGAAGCGGTGCCCCGGAACTGCTGGGGCATCGCCTTTGGCTCTGCCCACAGCCACCCGGCGACGGCCACCCGGCGGCGAGTCGATAATCCGAACTTCCGCGACCAATGGTCGCAGCTTTACAGTTGATAATTCCCAGACACCCTCACATAACCTTGAAAGGACCGACTAGATGACTGCTCTTGTACCCCCTCATGGTGGATTGACCGAACCGATCTCTCGCACAGTTGATGCTCAGCGAAAAGACGAGTTCCTTGCTCGTGCCGAAACGCTTGCCAAGGTGCCGGTTTCAGACGCCGACCTGTCGACCGTTTATCGCCTGGGCGACGGTGGCTTAAGCCCGCTTACAGGGGCGATGGATTCGGCAACCTACAACCGCGTGCTGGACGAGTCGGTCATCGAACGCGACGGGAAACTCTACGCATGGACCATCCCGCTGGCCTTGCCGGTGGCTGGGGCGTTGGCCGCCGAGTTGTCCGTCGGACAGGAGGTCGCACTTGTGAACTCGGCCGACGAGATTGTCGCCGTGCTGAAAATCAGCGACGTATTCCCCTGGGACAAACAAAAGTATCTCAAAAGTGTTTACCTTACAGACCGGACCGACCACCCGGGCGCCGACATGGTGCTTGTGGCCGACGCCGACAAAACGCATTTGCTGGGTGGGTCGATCGAGGTACTGCCACAGCCGAAACACCCGAAGTTCGGCAAGTACGTGCTCTCGCCCCGTGAGGTGCGCCTGCTGCTGGCCGAGAAGGGCTGGCAGCGTGTGGTCGCATTCCAAACGCGCAATCCGCTGCACCGTGCCCATGAGTACGCCTTGGTTTATGGGCTGGAGACGCTGTTGCGCGAGGGGCACAACGCCGGGGCGTGTCTGAACCCGCTTATCGGCGAGACCAAGGGCGACGACGTTCACGCCGACGTGCGAATGCACACCTACGAAGTGCTCATCGACAACCGGGTGTTGGGCGAAGGCGACAGCGATCCGCAGTTGTGGGGTAAACGCGACGAGTCGGCGCCCGATCGGGTAATACTGCTGGGGCTGGACATCAAAATGTTCTACGGCGGGCCGAAGGAGGCGGTAATGCACGCCATTTACCGGCAGAACTTCGGATTTACCGACATCGTCATCGGGCGGAAACACGCCGACGCTCCGTATCACGACGGCTCGCCGATCTGGGGTGATTTCGACGCACAGGAAATTTTCGACAACCTTGCCGGCGACTTGAAAATTCATCCGCTGCGGGTCGGCTTCGCCGCGTTTTACGAGTCGCTGGGCCGAGTAGATCTGATGGAGAACCATCCGGATGAGAAACCGGTGTTCATCTCCGGCAAGCAGGTCCGCAAGGCACTGACGGCCGGCGAGCCGGTCGATCCGCGTATCATGCGCCGAAGCACCGCCAAGATTCTTACCGAGGCAATGGCGAAGAAATCTTAGGGGCGACCGATAAATAACTTCCCGTTTTCTTGTGGGAGGCGTCTCCGACGGCGACAAACGTGTAGCAATTTGCTGTCGCCGACGGAGTCGCCTCCCACAGTTTATTTTTCGGCCGTCCCTTAAGGTCTGCACTTTCTGAGAAATGAACTTTGCTACGTGGCCAACGCCATGAGGCTTTTGGCCAGGCCGATGATTTTTCGTGGGAGCAACCATATGTGGGTAATCGTCGATAATTCGTTTCGGAGAATCTGCTGGCGCAGGGCT
>DAOWNK010000253.1 GCA_030642635.1 Pirellulales bacterium | reverse complement strand
TTTGATCGATATTTCCTTGCGAGAAGGCATCAAGCATCGGTGCGAGCGATCGCGGCTGAACAGCCGGTCGAACGGCATCGTACACGGCAGCCGTCGATAGCCCAACCGGCGGACGAACAACCACGAAATCGAGCACCTTCACACAGCCGACCGGCTCGACGCACTCGCCTCGCCCCCGGCAAACCGCCGGACCACCGACGAGGAAAAACGGCACGTCGCTTCCCAATCGCGCGGCCAATTCGGCCAACTCGCTTTGCGAAAGGCCAATGGCCCAGCCTTCGTTGGCGGCCACAAGTGCGGCCGCCGCGTCACTGGAACCTCCGCCAAGACCTGCCGCTATGGGAATCCGCTTGACCAGCCGCAACGTGGCGCCCGACAGAATGCCCGTTTGCTCTCGAAGCAACTCGACCGCGCGAACTGCCAGGTTGTCACGTCCTTGCGGCAACTCGTCAAGCTTATTGCCGTCGGGCGCCGAGATGCCCAGCGCCCACTCGCACTGTAGATTAACCTGCCCGCTTTGCTCCTTTGTAAAATACAAGGTGTCGTATAAGTCGATCGGGCACATGAGCGTTTCTATCTCATAGTACCCGTCGTTACGCTTTGCCAGTACCTCGAAAAACAGATTCAACTTCGCCGGCGTCTGGACGACTACCCCCGCCTCGGACCGGTGGACCTGCATCAAAGGGTATCCTTTGTCGTCGGCAAACTATGCCAAGCTACCCATTCTAAAGATATTGACCAATACAAACTATTTAGAATTCTATCGGCCGGCGAAAAATTCGTCAACACGAAAGCGGTGTAATCCGAGTGAAAAGGTGAAAAGTTGAATGGAAACCGGTGATTATGTGAAACTAGGGGGACTGGAAAGGCCGGAGGCTTTGTGGGTCTGCACAATGCCGCTTGCGGCTTAGCAATGCACTCATACCAAGGGTTGCTAAGCCGCAAGCGGCTGAAATATCGCACTTCCACCGATCTGGTACTATCACTATAATGCCAAGCCTTTTTAACATTTAGCCCCAGGTGAATACACCTGGGGCGAATACACACGGGGCAGCCATTGCCAGTGGCGCAGGCATTGCCCGCCGTGTATTCACGGCGGGCTAAATGACAAATTTTACAATGAAATTATCGAAACCCTCTCCAACTGGTGATTTGACGCAGATAGCTCGCGGGCTGTTGATGGGAGGGGCCGACATAATACCCGGCGTCTCCGGCGGCACGGTCGCGCTGATATTGGGGATTTACCAGCGACTGGTAACCGCAGTCAGCCGTTTCGACCTGGCGCTGATCGGGCAACTCCGCCACGGCCGATGGTCGCAAGCAGCCGCACATTGCGACTTGCGGTTTCTGGTCGCCTTGGGCTGCGGGATCGTGCTTGGTATCTGTTCCTTGGGCAACGTGATGAAGTATTTGTTGGAGGAGCAGCTTACACCGACACTGGCGGTATTCTTCGGGCTAATACTCGCCTCCAGCATTGTGGTCGCCCGATCGGTCGAGCGATGGAACGCTTTGAAGCTCGTGCTGGCCACGGCCGGTGCGGTATTCGCCTTCTGGTTGGTTGCACAACCGTTTATGAGTGGTGCAGAGGGTTATCCATACCTGTTCGTTTGCGGCATGGTCGGCATCTGCGCGATGATACTGCCGGGGATAAGCGGCGCTTTTATTCTGCTTATCATGGGGAAATACAAATTCGTTACCGACGTGATTCACGATGTTACGCACGGCAACGTAACGTTCACGCACGTGGCGATCGTGGTCGTATTCGCCTCGGGCTGTGCGGTGGGGCTTTTGGCCTTCAGCAAGTTTTTGCGTTGGCTGCTGGAGCATTATCACGGCCAAACTTTGGCCGTTTTGTGCGGGTTTATGATCGGATCGCTGCGTCGCATCTGGCCGTTCAAGCAGATTCCAGAGGCCGGCGAACCGTTGGATATTACACATTCACAGGTGGAAAACGTGCTGCCGAAAACGCTCGATGGACAGGTGCTCGCGGCGATTGCGTTGGCCGTCGCAGCGATTGTACTTGTGCTTGTGCTGGATTTGCTCGTGCGTCGTGCAAACGCATCGAAATAAAATCGGAGTATTCAAAACTCAGGAGATTATGTCATGGAAGACGTGAGTAAACTTGTCGCCGAGGTGCAGGAGATCGTCTGGGCGCTTGTCGACGACCAGGTGACCGACGAGCAGATTGCCCGGCTTGAAAAATTGGTCACCCGTAGCGACGACGCCCGCCGGACGTACGTCCAGTGTATGCAGATGCACGCCGACTTGCATTACCTGTTGGGCAAGAAAGACGTAAAGCTGCCGCCGCTTGACGACGTGCCAGTCGCGCCGTTGCCGATAGTCGATCTGCCGACGACGGGTTTCGCGCCTATACCGGGCAGCTCGTAAGGAAAGAAAGAAGAGAGGAAAGGGAAGAGAGAGGAGAGATTGAGCGGTGGAGATGGCGCCAGAATTTTTGGTGCTACAAGTATATACACTGTTACTGTACGCTTCTGCGGCAGCGTTTCTCTCTCCTCTCTCTTCTCTCCTCTCTCTTCTCTCCTCTCTCTTCCCTCCTCTCTCTTCCCTCCTCTCTCTTCCCTCCTCTCTCTTCCCTCCTCTCTCTTCCCTCCTCTAACTCCGCGTGAGCTTGTGGAACCGCTTGATCAATTCTTAGGTAATCGGTCTTGGTGTCCCGCCGCCGTTGCTGCGGCCGTCGACCGTTACCACCGGCACCACCTCGGCCGCCGTGCCGGTCAGGAAACACTCGTCGGCAATGTAGACGTCGTGTTTGGTAAGCGGTGTCTCGCGCACCTCGATGTCCTGCTCGCGCGCCAGAGCGATGACCACGTCTCGCGTGATGCCCTCTAGTATTCCGGCCTCCATCGGCGGTGTAAGAATCCGTCCGTCGCGGACCAGGAACAGGTTGTCGCCGGTGCACTCGGCCACCTGGCCATTGTGGTTCAGCATCAGCGCCTCGATGCAGCCGGCTTGCAAGCCCTCGATCTTCGCCAGGATGTTGTTCAGGTAGTTAAGCGACTTGATCCTCGGGTTGAGCGCGGCCGGATGGTTTCGCACCGTGCTGACGGTGATGATCTCCAGGCCCTTTTCATATAACTCGTCGGGATACAACGAGATGCGATCGGCAATTATTATGACTTGCGGATCGCTGCACTTGTTCGGGTCGAGTCCCAAGGTGCCGCAGCCGCGTGTGACCACCACACGAACGTAGCCGTCCTCGATCCCGTTCGCCGCCAGGGTTTTTTCGATTGCCTTGGCCATTTCCTGCTTGCTTAGCGGAAGCTCCAGCCGGATCGCCTTGGCCGAGTTCCAGAGCCTGTCGAGATGTTCGCCCAGCCGGAACACATTGCCGGCGTAGCTGCGGATGCCTTCGAACACCCCGTCGCCGTAGAGCAGGCCATGGTCGTAGACGCTGATCTTGGCGTCCGCTTTGTCGTAAAGTTTGCCGTTGATGTAGATTTTCATTGGCATAGTATTTATCCGTCAATCCGGCCGTCTGTCAGGTGGACAATCCGGTCGGCCTGATCGGCGATGGCCTGATCGTGGGTTACCATTACTATAGTGAGGTCTTGCCGAGTATTCAAGGTTCGCAGAATTTCGACTATCTGCTCGCCGGTTTCGTGGTCGAGGTTGCCGGTCGGCTCGTCGGCCAGCAGCAGATCTGGTCCGGCGACCAGTGCCCGGGCGATGGCCGCACGCTGCATCTCGCCGCCGGAAAGTTCTCGCGGTTTGTGCTTCAGCCGGTGTCCCAAGCCGACCATATCGAGCAATTCCACGGCCGCCGCACGGTGCCGACCCCTGTGCAGCAAGTAACTACACACGCCGTGTGCGATCATCGTCGGCACCAGCACGTTTTCCAGCGTGGTCAACTCCGGCAGCAGGTGGTAAAACTGGAATACCATGCCGAAGTTCTTGTTTCTGAGCGACTCGCGCACCCGGGACGGTTGGTTGTCGATTCGTCGGCCCTCGAAATATATCTCGCCGCGGTCGGGTGCGTCGAGTGTGCCCAGCATGTGCAGCAGCGTGCTCTTGCCGGAGCCGCTCTGGCCGACCACCGCTAAGAATTCACCTTGCTTAACGCCGAGGTTCAAGCCGCTTAGCACCGGCACCTCGACGTTGCCGTTGCGATAGCTCTTGGCAATGCCGACTGCGGCCAGTTGGCAATCGTCCGCCGCGCGGTGAATGGCCAGGCTGGGTTTATCCTGTTCATACATGGCGGCGTCGATTTTTTGGGAAATCGGGCTAATCGGTTCGCTCAACATTCGTTCTGCGTTGCTATTCATAGCGCAGCGCCTCCACCGGGTGCATCATTGCCGCACGCAACGCCGGCAATATACTGGCCAGCACTGCGATCAGTATCGCACCGAACACGATCCAGGCGATGGTGATCGGGTTGACGATGGTCGGTATTTCGTAGAAGTAGTAAATATCGGGGCTGAAGACCTCGCGGCCTGTGATCCAACTCAGGTAGTCGGCGATCTGGTTGATGTACTTCACAAACAACAGCCCAAGGACCATGCCCACCCCCGAGCCGATCAGCCCGAGCGACAGCCCGTAGGCCAGGAATATCCCCATCACGCCGGCCGGCGAGGCGCCCAGCGATTTCA
>DAOWNK010000039.1 GCA_030642635.1 Pirellulales bacterium | reverse complement strand
GGTGGAGTGCCACAGGGACCGGTTGGTGATCGTGCCCGGGCGCGGGGTGGCCGGGGGCAAGGCCATTCCGCTTGGGCCACGGACCGAGTTGTCGATAGATGAGGTCGTCTCGGGCGTCTGGGAGTACATGACAGGTTGGGGTATCGCCGGACGTGGCATGTATTGGCGCCCGACGCTGAACGTCTACGTGGCGCCCGGCGCCGAGAAGCGATTCACGGAACTTAGCATCCTGCTGGAGAACAGCGGGCTGGAAGTAGAAAGGGGGAAGGGGGGGAAGTAGAAAGGCGGAAGGGGGAAGGAGGAAGGGGGAAACTCGAAATTCCTCCTTCCCCCTTCCCCCTTCTTCTCAAACCATGCCGAGACTGACACGACAAACCGACGAAGCTCCCAGCTACGATTCGTTTCTGGATATCGTGGCCAACATGGTGGGGATATTGATTATCCTCGTGATGGTGGTTGGTGTGCGTGTAAAGAACACGGTGGTTACAGCGTCAATTTTCAGCAAGGCCGAACAAGAAGACCATCAACTTGGAAAAGACCTGGCCGCGGAACGGGCGCTACAGGCCGATGTGCTCAAGACGGCCGATCAACTCCGAAAGCTGGAAGCTGAAACCGCCCGTCGCGGCCTGCATCGCAATCTGCTGGCCACCGCCGTCTCGGCAATGGAACACGATATCCGATCTCAACGCGAACGTATGGACGACCGGTCGCGGCGGGATTTCGACCTTGCCGGCAACCTGGCCGATTTGCAGCATAGCCTGAAGCAGCTTAGGTGTGATCTTACACGTGCTGAACATGCCGCAGCCGAGCCGACCGTCGTAGAGAGCTACCCCACGCCGCTGAGCCGCACGGTCGACCAGCGCGAGGCACATTTTCAACTCCGTGCCGGACGGATCGTATACGTGCCGCTCGATGAGTTGCTCGACCGGCTCCGCAATGAGTTCTCTCGGCAGAGGCACCAGCTCCGCGATCGGCGCGAGCTGGTCGATACCATCGGGCCGATGGCCGGGTTCCGGCTAAAATACGTCCTTCGGCGCTATGACATCTCGCCCGAGACGGCAATGGAGCTTGGCTACGGCGGCAGCATTATCCGGTTGAAACGGGCGTCGTTCATCCCGACATCCGGCCGGTTGGGCGAGCCGGTTGATGCGGCGTTGGCCGAAGAGTCCGAGTTTTACGGCGCGCTGTCAAAATTCCGCCCCGGTCGCAACACCGTTACGCTGTGGACATATCCGGACAGCTTCGACGAGTTCCGCAAGGTCAGAAAACAGTTGTACCGGCTCGGCTACTCGGTTGCGGCCCGACCGCTTATGCCCGGCAATTTCATCACCGGCTCGCCCGACGGCAGCAAGTCGGCGGCGCAGTGAATCGGCCGCTTGCGGCTTCGCAGTGAATTGGTAACATGTGGGTGTTTGCTTTACAATCGGTTCACTGTCTGATATACTCGTAGTGTAAGTTGGTGCGGCACGAGTTCGAGGGAGTCTACTCCAATGACAACCATGATTATCGACCCCTGGCTGGAAGAAAGTCTTCAATCCCAACGGCAAGCGACCGGTGCCGACCGATACGACGAAGTTTGGGAGGGAACATATATAATGACACCGATGCCCAACGACGAACATCAGGAGATCGTCTCGCGGTTGACCTCGATTTTTGAAGAGGTTGTCGGTTGGCCCGGCCTCGGGAAAGTACGCCCCGGCGTGAACGTCAGCGACAGGGAGTCCGATTGGAAGCAAAACTATCGCGTGCCCGACGTGGTGGTCTTCATGGCCGACGGCATGGCGAAGAATTGCGACACGTACTGGCTGGGCGGTCCGGACTTCGCCGTGGAGATTATGAGCCAGGATGATCGGACACGTCAGAAACTGCCGTTCTACGAAAAAATTGCCGTAGGAGAATTGCTGTTGGTGGATCGCAGCCCGTGGTCGCTGGAGTTATTCCGATACCGCAACGGAACGCTTGCAACCGCAGGCAATTGTACCCTGGAGCAGGACACGGTTCTTACAAGCGACGTTCTTCCGCTTACATTCCGCCTGGTCGCAGCCGACCCGCGCCCGCAGATCGAAGTAACCCGAACCGACGGCCGGAAGCAGTGGTTGGTTTAACACAACATGATCTGTGAATTAGACCTCGTTGTTCTGACGCGAGACATCGTAAAACACGGCCTTGAACAAGGCGACGTGGGAACGGTGGTTCATTGTTATCAGGACCCTTCGGCCTACGAAGTCGAATTCGTCACCGCCGAGGGTGAAACCATCGCAGTCCTAACGCTTACATCCGCCGACATCTACCCGATGCAAGGCAAGCAAATTTTGCACGCTCGGGAAATTGCGCCTGTATAAGCACCACGGGTAAGCAATTACCCGGCAGGGCGGAAATTCATCGGCGGCAATACCGCCGACCCCCGCCATGCCGGGTATTGCGGGCGGGAAATCAACGCCTCCGTCGCCGCCGGGCATAGGCCAACGCAGCAAGTGCGGCGACGCTCAACAGCAGGAGAGTGGAGGGTTCGGGAACCAGGGCGAGTTGCACGTTATCGATGCCCATCCTGGCATAAGCCATAGATTCCCCTCCAGGCGGTGGATCTTCCGGCGGTGGATCACCCCATGGATCATCTGGATCCCATGGATCATGCATTATCTCTGCCATTGCATGCACAGAGAAAGTCAGGGTGTAGTCGCCCGCCTCTGTAATCGTGTGTGAAATGTTCGTCCAAGAAGCATTCCAATCATATTCCAAATAATCTGATCAGCCCGTCGAGTTATTGTACACGTCTATGAAGCAATCCGCATGTGCGTGTCCCTCCCCTTCGGAGAACCAATCAATCTCCGTGAAGTAGTCGAATGACAACACGTCTCCTTGCTCGGCGGAAAAATCCTGTGCGAGAGATAATGAGGCATAAGCAGGATCATATGGATCGGGCATTGCCTCAGCATGTATTTCGGCATGGTATTCGCCTTCCGTTCCACCGCCTAGTATCACCATCGCCTCAGCATACCCGCCGTACCAGGACTCATCGGAGGTTTCCTGCCAGTCGATGAAATCGCCGGTTTCGAAACCCCCGTTGGTTATGTATCTATCCGCTCGCACGGCGGGAACTGCAACAATGCAAATCAGCATGACAAAACAAGTTTTTAACGGTTTCATGTCTTTCTCCTGTAGTTGTGGAAGAAAATGGGTCGCGCGAACGCACACGAGGGGCAGCGGATGGCCATAACCGTGAGCATGGTGGGATTGTAGCAGGCCGTGATGCGGTCGTCAAGCACCCCGGCGCGGTTCAAGACGTACCGTTTCTCTTGCCCTTGACTCTCTTCAAAAGTGTACATATAAATGTATACAGGTTACCCTGTATCTTAATGAGGCTGAGTTATGGCTGAACACGTTTTGATTACCGACGAGAAGTACGATGGAAAGTATGTCGCCTTGCGATCTTTGATCGATCGTGAAGTGGTGGCTTCTGGGAATGATCCTCTAAATGTGATGGATACGGCAAAGGAGAAAGGAATTGTAAGTCCTGTAGTATTTTACATCCCGGAACATGACGTAACTTTTGTGTATTGACATGCCGATCATCGAATACCCGTTTGTTAAGCCCACTCCAAATTCCCGATTGTCGCTAACCTGTTGTCAACACGTGGCCGCGCGAATGCCGTTTTCGATTGCCCGGGTGATGCGGTCTAACTGTGCCAAAGAGATTGCAAGCGGCGGCATGATGATGATTACGTTACCCAAGGGGCGGAGCAGCACGCCCTCGGTTCGGGAATGGTCGCAGACACGGATGCCGCGTTTTTCGGTCCAAGGGTACGGTTCCTTGGTCGCTTCGTCTTTGACCAATTCCACCGCGCCGATCAGCCCGCGCTGACGCACGTCGCCGACATGCGGCAACCGGCTTATCCGTTCGAGATGCTCGCCGAGCCGGGCGATTTTTTGGGTAAGTTTTTTCAGTGTTTGTTCTTCCTCGAACACGTCCAGACCGGCCAGTGCAACGGCCGCGCCCAGCGGATTGCCGCCGTAGGTGTGGCCGTGGAAGAAGGTCTTGCTCTCGGAGTAGTCGCCCAGGAACGCCCGATAGATTTCCTCGGTCGTCAGCGTGGCGGCCAGCGGCAGGTATCCGCCGGTGATGCCTTTGGCCAGGCAGAGCACGTCGGGCGTGACGTTTTCATGCTCGCAGGCGAACATCCGCCCAGTCCGCCCGAAGGCGACGGCCACTTCGTCGGCAATCAGCAGCACGTCGTATTTTTTCGTCAATTCTCGCACGCCGCGCAGATAGCCCGGCGGGTGCATAATCATGCCGGCGGCGCCCTGCACGAGCGGCTCGAGCACTACCGCGGCGATCTGCTCGTGGTGCTCGGCCAGCACCCGCTGCATTTGGTCCAGGTGATAATCCAGCAATCCTTCGGCAGACACGCCCTCCGGCGTTCGATACGTATCCGGCGCCGGCACTCGTAACGTCTCGAACAGCAGCGGCCGGTACACGGCATGGAACTGCTCGATGCCGCCGACGCTCACGCTGCCGACCGTATCGCCGTGGTATGCCTCGCCCAGTGCGACGTATCGGGTCTTCTCGGGCCGTGGATTGTCGCACTGCCGCCAATACTGCAACGCCCTCTTCACGGCCACCTCGACTGCCGTAGCGCCGTCGTCTGAGAAAAAGACGTGCTCCAGGCCGTCCGGTGTGATATCGACCAGCCGTCGGGCAAGCTTGATGGTCGTCGGGTTCGAGGAACCCAACGATGTGACGTGCGCCACGCGATCTAGCTGTTGACGAATCGCCGCGTCGAGCTTCGGGTGCCGATGTCCGTGGATGTTGCACCACAGGCTGCTGATGCCGTCGATGTACTCGCGGCCGTCGATGTCCGTAAGCACGCAGCCGGCCGCCCGGTCGATGATAAGCGGCTCGTACTCGGCCATTTGCGTGAAGGCGTGCCAGAGAAACGTGCGGTCCCAGGATTTAAGTTGTTCGGAAGTGGGTTCGGGCATGGCTAATTTACTCCCAACTAACCACCACCGGCATTCCGACCTGGATTCCAAGCCGCTCTGCGGCGTTGTCGCCGACCACGGCCAATTCCAGTCGGCCGCCGGAGCCTACAATCGCGACGAACGTGTCGCCGGGCTGGTTGCCGTATGTGCGGTAGACGCCCCAGGTTTCGTAGATGCTGCAGATAATACACACACGGCTATCGGTCGGGCGGCCGGCGAGCATATCGGCTGTGATGTTCGTGACCAGGTTGCCGAACGAGTCGATGTCGAGCACCATCCCATCGATCCTTGAGGCCGTAAGTTGCACCTCCGGCAGATCGAGCATCTCGATAGCCTCAAGCGGCTTACCCAACCGCTCCGGCTCTAGGCCGAGGCTCAGCCGTGCTGCCACCGGCGCCATGATATCGCGGCCGTGAAATGTGTTCGAGACCTCCGGCAGCCAGTGCTCCGGGTTGTCCAGTCGGATCAGCTTCTGCGGCTTCGTTCGATCGGTAAGTCGGCTCAGCAGCCCGTTGTCGGGCACTATGTACTGTTGTGTGCCGATACGCGCGTAGAGTATCGCCCGATCAGTCCCCACGCCCGGATCGATCACCGCAATGTGGATCGTATCGTCTGGAAACCGCTCGGCGACGTCGTCCAACACCACGGCCCCCTTGCGCACATTTTGTGCGGGTATCTCGTGCGTGATATCGACAATTGTGGCCGCCGGGTTGATCGAGAGGATCACCCCTTTCATGGCCGCCGCGTACGGACTGCCGGCGCCGAAATCGGTGGTCAGTGTGATGATGCTCATGGAGTTTTGGCCACGCATGGTTTCAGGGTTTGTTATCCACCAAGCGAGATTTCCTGCCGCTCTCCCTTTGCTTCGTTGACCAATACCAGGTTGCCATGATCCTCTTCCAACAACTGCTTGTTAGCGTTGAGCAGTTCGATGCCATAGACGGTTCCATCTGGCGCAATGTCCACGTTGATCTGTTCACCCAGGCAGATCGTTTCCACCTGGGCGGATTTTTCGTGTAGCCGCAGGTAGGCAATGTTGTAACGTGGATCGTATGTTAATTTCATAACTGAACCTTCTGCTCAATAATACTTAACAATTACTGTAATGACCAGCCAACCGTCTTCTTCGACGGCATATGCTTCCACTTGTTTGGTCGTGTACTGACGACCTCGCCACGTTGCGCCAAAAGGAAAGTTTCGCCGAAAACCGGTTCTGCCAAGTTTGGCCGGGAATCGTTCGCCCTGCTGCACCGTAGCGATTACCTCTGACTCTGTAGCACCACGCTCCTTCAACCGCACCAAAGCATGAGGATGAAATCGCACTTTCATGGTTGAGGAACCGGTTGGTCATGCGTCAACATCGATTCGACGTGTTGTTCGATTGCCTGTCGGATATTGTGCTTGGCGGCCTCGATCGTCTTGCCGTTGCTGAAACATCCGGGAAGCGTCGGGCTGTAGGCATAATAGCCCTCGTCGTCGGCCTCCTTTTCAATGACGATTTGAAAGGAATAAAACTTCATTTAATTTCTCCCGCCAAAAGGTGGCTAATTCTCTTTCTCGATCAATTCCAGGCAAATCTCCCGCACTCTGGCCGGGTTGACGTTCGGGTTCTTTTTCTTCGCCTGGCCGATCAGTGCTCCGATTGCTTTTTGCTTGCCTTCCTTAACTTCGGCAACGATCCTCGGGTTGGCGTTTAATAGTTCTCGACACAAGTCCTCCAGCGCAGATTCATCGAGGTGTTCGATGCCCATGCCCTTCATCGCCTCTTCGGCAGACTTGCCCGAGGCGAGCATTTCTGCGAGCACCTCGCGGCCGCGGCTGGTGGTCAGCTTGCCGGCTTTGACCAAACCGATCAATTCGCCCAATGCCTTTGCGGAAACACCGTACTGGGCAATACCGATTTGCCGCTCGCCGAGCGTCCGCAGTACGTCTTGCTGTATCCAATTGCTCGCCGGCTTGCCGTCGCCGCACGCATCGGCCACCTCTATGTAGTATTCTACCATATCGCGGCCCTGGTTGACCAGCACGTCGCTGTCGTATGGTGTGATGTTGTACGTCTGTTCCAGCCGCGTTCGCAGTGCGGCGGGCAACTCGCCCAACGAGGCCCTGGCTCGCTCGATCTGCTCGTCGGTCGTTGCGACCGGCACCAGATCGGGGTCGGGAAAGTAACGGTAGTCGCTCGACTCTTCCTTGCTGCGCTGCTCGCGTGTAACCTGAGCCTGCTCATCCCAGCCGTGCGTAGATTTCGGCACGTCGCCCAGCTTGCGGCCGGTTTCCTGCCAAACCTCATACTGCCGTTTGGCTTCGTACTCCAACGCCCGCTCGACCGCACGGAAGCTGTTCATGTTCTTCACCTCGACAATCGGCGTGGCGATTTTGCCTTCGGGCGTGTCGATGTGCAGGTTGATATTTGCGTCTACCCGCAGACTGCCCTCCTGCATGTTGCAGTCTGAGACTTCCAGGTAGTTAAGCAGCAGTTTCAGTTCGGTCAGATACGCCTTTGCCTCGGCCGGGCTGCGCATGTCCGGCTCGGAGACTATCTCCAGCAACGGCGTGCCGCAACGGTTCAGGTCGATCCGGCTGTCGGCCACGCCGGCCGCCTCGTCGTGCATGCTTTTGCCGGCGTCCTCTTCCAGGTGGGCACGGATAATACCGATCCGCTTCGGCTCGAACTGATTCTTGCTATCACTGATCGGCAGATAGCCGTTTTGGCTCAGCGGCAGGTCGAACTGGCTGATCTGGTATCCCTTGGGCAGGTCGGGATAATAGTATTGCTTGCGGTCCCACTTTGTAAATCGCGGTATCTCGCAGTTCAGCGCCACGGCCGTTTTTAACGATAACTCGAACGCCTTGCGGTTCATCACCGGCAGCGTACCGGGCATTCCGATGCACACCGGGCAGGTCTGCGTGTTTGGCGGCGAGCCGAACCGCGTGCTGCATGAGCAAAACAGCTTGCTGCGAGTGGCCAACTGCACGTGGACTTCAAGGCCGATGATTGTGGTGTAGGGTTTGTTCACAAGAGTAGTGAATAGTAAAAGTCTTTACTCAACTGACCGAATCCCGGAGTTCCGCATATTTCTCTTGTACAAACGGCTGCAACTGCTTGGCGAAATCGGCCGGCAATTGGAGCAGCCTGATCAACTCCTGTACGTCGGCCAAATCTTTAAGTCTTCCGGGATCGGTCATGCCGGAGGCAATTTTCAGTTCGATCAAGCTAGGCAAATTTAGCCAACGCACGCCGTCTCTTTCAACGCTCGATGCACCTGGATCGGGAAACGCGACCGGTTTCGGCATTCCGTCGCCCGGGAAATCACCGGTTACGAGGAATTCGACCCGCACACCCGACTCGGTGTCGCGCAGGTTCTTGCTACCGGAAAACAACGGCAGGTATCCACGTCCTTCCAGATCGTGATGGATTTGCTCAAGCCCTTTCTTGGTAACCAGGATGTCGACATCTTCGGTGAAACGTCGAAGGCCGTGAAAGAACAGCGCCATGCCGCCGGCGACGGCGTAAGGAATTTTCAACTCGTCCAGCCGACTGGTGATTTTCCGTAGTGTAAGATGCACCGCGCTTTTCTCCTCGAAGTGCATACTTCCCTCCTGCAATGCCCACTGCAATTGATGATCCAGAAGTTGCTCGTATATAAGCATCGATCAACTCACGTTTTCACAAATTCGTCAACATCAATTGTATACCCAACGAAATAACAATTCAATCTCAGTGTAACTATTCAGTCGTTTGAAAGTATCGATTGGTTCTTCTTACGCGCCGTGCAAGCACGGCGGCTAAACGGGGCTTGGTTTCCGCGTGTGCCAATCGGTCGCCCGCTGGAACATCGCTGCGGCGCGAAGCAGCCGTTCTTCCTCGAACGTCGGCGCTTGCAAGTGCAGGCCGATCGGCAGCCCGGCGCCGCTTATGCCGCAGGGGATCGAAATGCCGCAGATGCCGGCCAGGTTCGTGCCGACCGTGTACAGGTCGAACAGGTACATCGAGAGCGGATCGTCGGCCTTCTCGCCGATCTTAAACGCGGGGGTGGGTGCAACCGGCCCGACGATCAGATCGACCTGGTCGAACGCCCTGTCGAAATCCTGCCGGATCAGCCGTCGGACTTTAAGCGCCTTGAGATAATAAGCGTCGTAGTAACCGGAACTCAGTGCATAGGTGCCCAGCATGATGCGGCGTTTTACCTCGGGGCCGAAACCCTCCGAACGGCTGCGACTGTACATGCCGATAAGCGAGTCATGTTCGTCCGTGCGGCGTCCGTAATGCACGCCGTCGTATCGGGCAAGATTGCCGGAGGCCTCGCACGGGGCGATGATGTAATACGCAGCCACGGCATACTTGCCGTGCGGCAGCGAGATGTTTTTGACCGTTGCACCGAGCGATTCGTACACACGGATCGACTCGCGGACGGCCGCATCGACTTCATCGTCAAGGGCGTCGCCGAAATGCTCCGGCACAATGCCAATCCGCAGCCCTTCAAGCAGTCGGCCGATCGTTTCAGTGTATTTTGGCACTGGGCGATCGACCGAGGTCGAATCCATAAGATCATGTCCGGCGATGACCTCAAGCAACAGTGCGGTATCTTCGGCAGTTTGTGCAATCGGGCCGAGCTGGTCTAGGCTGCTGGCAAAGGCGACCAGCCCGTAGCGGCTCACACGACCGTAGGTCGGCTTCATGCCGGTTACACCGCACATGGCGGCCGGCGAGCGGATCGACCCGCCCGTATCGCTTCCGATCGACAAAGGAGCCATTCTCGCGGCCACACAAGCCGCCGCCCCGCCGCTGCTGCCGCCGGGAATGCGATCCATATCCCACGGGTTGTGCGTCGGATGGAATGCCGAGTTCTCGCACGAGCCGCCCATGGCGAACTCGTCCATGTTCGTCCGGCCGATCAACACTGCGTCGGCCGCCTTGAGTCGGGCAACAACCGTCGCATCGTACGGAGGACAAAAATTCTCCAACATCCGCGAGGCGCAAGTTGTCGGCACATCGACGGTGCAAAGTAGATCCTTTACGGCTACCGGCATTCCGGCCAGCCGTCCAGCCGGTTTGCCGGCGGTGCGATTCCGGTCGATCTCATCGGCCTGGGCCATGGCCGCATCGGCGTCGACGTGCAGAAATGCCTTTACGGCGCCATCGCGACGCTCGATCTCATCGAGAAACGCACCGGTCAACTCGACCGAAGTAAGATTGCCGGAGGTGAGATTGGAAAGCAGTTCGACGGCGGTCTGATCGATCAGCGACATCACAACTCGCCCAGCACGGCGGGAACCAGATAACACTCGTCGTCGCGATGCGGTGCGCCGGCCAACGCCGCCTCGCGGTCCAGGCTTGGGCGCACCTCGTCGTCACGGAACACGTCGGAGATGTCCAGCGCATGGGCCATCGGCTCGACACCCTCGGTATCCACCTCCGCCAGAAGGTCCATATATTCGAGTATATCGCTCAACTGGCAGGTCATCTTGTCAAGCTCGTTGTCCGAGAAGAGCAGTCTGCCCAGCAGCGAGACCTTTTCGACCTGTTCGCGGGAGATTGGCATGAGTTAGGGGCCAGGGGCCAGGGGCCAGGGATCAGAACAATTTTCAATTTTCAATTTTCAATTTGCAATCCACCGCCTACTTCTTTTCAGCCGATTTCGGCAGCTTAAACGGTGCACTGTGGACCTTTTTGTTGACCGCTCCGCTGCGGATGCACTGGGTGCATACCCGCATGGTTTTGTGCGTTCCGTTTTCCGTGGTAATGCGGACTTTTTGCAAATTCGGCTTGAATTTCCGTCTGGAAATGCCGGTGATCTTAGTCCCCACTCCGCCGAGGTATTTGGCTTTACCCCGATGAGCCACAGAATTCCCCATTGCGGCTTTTTTCCCACACACTTCGCAGACTTGGGCCATCTGAACTTCCCTTCAACACGAGTATCAATCTAGTAGAGGAATCTCGTATTATATCTACTTCGTCTTGAAACGCAAGGGAAGCGGACTCGATCCGGCAGACGGCCCGACGGCTACTATCACTCGCCGCGCAACTCACACACCGCCGAAATGCCCGGACTCTCCTCTAACTCAATCAAAACCATATCAGGCCGTGTGCCGGTGGCAGACTGCACCGCGCACAGCAGCAGACCGCCAATATGCCGGGCCAAGAGTTCCGTCGTGGTATTCGGGATCGGCACGAGCAGACAATCGGACCGCGGAAACACCCAGCGACGCTCGGCAAAGGCGACTTCGACTTCCCGATCGCCGGCCGCCACACGTATTGCCGGGTGGTCGGTCGGCAGCAGCACGCAGTGGTCCAACTCGCCGACGATCTTGCGGAGCATATTGCGCAGTGCGATGAAATCGACCACGCAATGGTTTTCATCCAACTGCCCATGCACTTCGGCCGCCACACGGTAGTTGTGCCCGTGGAGCCGCTCGCACTGCTCGGCGCCTAATGTAATAAAGTGCGCGGCGCTGAAGACCAATTCGTCGCTGGATAGTTTGACGTGGAAGTTTTGCATGATGGATTATATGGTGTTTGCGAACCACTATGATTGCGGATAATGGAGGGTTGTCAAGTTGAGTCCGGGGTGGCTGGAATACGTAAAGGGTGTGCCGCCAAAAACCCCTCGACAATCGGCACGATCTGCTCGTGGGCGTCTTCGACTACGTAGTGCCCTGCCTCGGCAAGGCGATGGACCTCGGCTTCTGGAAAGAATTCCACAAAGCGGTCGAGAAACGCAGGTGTAAAACACCAGTCTTGCATACCCCAGATCAGGCAGACCGGGCGCCGGCGAAACTGCCCAAGCCCCGCCTCGATCGCGGCAAGCGTCCGATAGCTTGGGTGGCGCGTGTTCATGGGTATATCGAGCACGAACTGCTGGATTGCCGTCCGATGGCGCCAGCTATCGTACGGCGCCAACAGCCCGGCACGCACCTGCGACGTGATCCGCTCGGGGCGAGCGGTCGCCATGCGCAGCGTTGCCCGGGCGAACAGGTTCAGCCCCTGCACGGCCAGCCGGCCCAGCAGCGGTGTGCGGCAGATGCGAATTCTCAGCGGACATCCCGCCGAGCGAAACGCCGCTGTGTTGAACAGAACAAACTGCGAAAACCGCTCCGGTGCGGCCACGGCGGCGCCGAAGCCGATCGCACCGCCCCAGTCGTGGGCCAGCAGTGTGATCTCGTGCAGGTCGAGCCGCTCGATCAGCCGACCCAAGTCGTCTACACGTTGGGCAAGCCGGTACGAATACTCCTTACGGGTAGGTTTGTCCGACAGCCCGCAACCGATGTGGTCGGGCACGATGAGCCGGTAGCGTCCTCGCAGCGCCAGGACCAACTCGCGCCAATAAAACGACCAGGTGGGGTTCCCGTGCACTGCCAGCAACACTTGCCCGGCGCCCTCGTCGAGGTAATGATAACGCCGTCCGTCAACGGTGATCTCGTGCGAGTCGAACGGGTAGAGCGATTGCCAGTTGTGAGCATTGGACATGATTAAAATGTTTTCCACATTGCTATTTATCCGTCGTACTTGCACGGCACTACTACAGCGAGCCGCCGGGTTTATCCCGGCGCGAACTAAGCGCGGGGACAAGTCCTGCGGCTCGCGGTGCCGTTACGTGCACTTACCAACCAGTAGACGGCTGCACCAGCGGCAATGCCAATCAGGTTGCTCAGACAATCGATAATGCCCGGGATCCGGTCTGGAATAAGTCCTTGTAGAAATTCCGTGCCCAACGCCAGTACAACCAGGCAAACGACAACCGCCCAACGCGGCACCGTCCATCGTGGCGCCAGGGCCAGGTAGGCCAACAGTGCAAAGCCGAGAAAATGGCCGACGGTCGCTAACGGTTCATGCGAGGCGGCACCGGCCTCCAGCAGCCTGGCAGGAGTACCTGCCAACAGCAGCCAAGACAGCACGGCCATATAGACGAGGCAAAGCAGCTTCATGAAAATTTTTGGCCAGCTTTCAAACAAGATTAGAGCATGTTGCAACTTATGTATTATACATCCAAACCAGATGCCCGCAACGCCATATCCTACCCGACTTGATGAAAAGCCGTACTGTGCCGTACAATAACTCGTATGGCTGAAGACTATTACAAAACGCTGGGGGTCTCTCGCGGTGCCTCGCAGGCCGAAATCCAAAAGGCCTACCGCGACCTGGCGCGTAAGCACCACCCGGATATGAACCCGAAAGACAAGACGGCAAAGAAAAAATTTCAGCAAATTCAGGCCGCCTTCGACGTGCTCGGCGACTCTGAAAAACGGGAAATGTACGACCGATATGGCAGCTCGTTCGAGACGATGGGTGCCGGCGGCCCACAAGGCGGCCGAACTTGGGGCGGCAGCGGATACGGTGGGCGGCCGGGTGGGTTCAATCCCGAAGAGGTCGACTTCAGCCAGTTCTTCGGCGAGCGGTTCGGCGAGGAACCGGCCGGCGGGTTCGCCGATCTGTTCAGCCATTTCAGTCGTGCTGCCGGTGGGCGTCAGAGAACCGCCACCTCGCCCGGGCGACGCGGCGCCGACGTCACCCACGAGTTGCAAATCCCGTTCAACACGGCAATATGCGGCGGCGAGGTCGAGATTACCTTGCACCGACGGTCGGGCAAGACGGAGACGATCAAGGTAAAGATTCCCGCTGGTATCGAGGACGACAAGAAGATACGAGTTCGCGGCCAGGGAGAACCCGGCCCACGCGGCGGAAAACCCGGCGATATACTCCTTACCATCCGTGTGACGCCGCATCCGTTCTTTCAACGTCGCGGTAGCCACCTGCACGTGAAGGTGCCGGTCACACTGGCCGAGGCCGCCTTGGGGGCGAAGGTCGACGTGCCTACGCCAACCGGCACTGTCTCGCTGAGCATCCCGGCAGGCACATCCGGTGGGTCAAAGCTCCGCGTGAAGGGTCACGGTGTGGCGCCAAAGAACGGCACGCCGGGCGATCTGCTGGCAGAAATCCAGATCGTCTTGCCGAAGGAACTCAGCGACGAAGACCGGGAGCAAATCCAACAGATAGACCGACATTACACCCAGGCACCACGAAAAACGCTACGGTGGTAAGCCGATGGACCAGCGGCGATTTCTCAGAAAGCATCACATCCGGCGAGCGGCGGATTTCCAGCGCGCATACGGTCGCCGCTGTACCGCCTCGGATAAGCTGCTGCTGGTCTTCGGATATCCCAATGGCCTGCCGTACCCCAGGATCGGGCTGGCGGTTTCCAAAAAGGTAGGCGGCGCGGCGGTCCGCAATCGCTGGAAGCGGCTCCTGCGCGAGGTATTCCGGCTGAAACGCAATGAGTTGCCCGTGGGGCTGGATATTGTTGTCATCCCGCGCCCTGGCGCAAAGCCCAAATTAGCCGCACTACTGGAATCGTTACCAATATTGGCGGATCGTTTGGCCGGGAAGATCATACCATGAAAAATGGACTATTACCAATGGTTTTACGAACACTCGCAAGCATTCCCGGCCGGCTGCTGATCGCTGTGATCTGCATGTATCAGTTTGTATTAAGCCCGTTACTCGGACCGCATTGCCGATTCGAGCCGACTTGCAGCGTCTATTTTATCGAGTCGGTTCGTCGGTACGGTGTCATTCGAGGTGCATGGCGTGGTGTCCGACGGATTTGCCGCTGCCATCCATGGAGCCCCGGTGGGTACGACCCACCGTAAAAACTTGCCGCTTGCGGCTTAGCAATGCACTTACACCCCTACACCAATGGTTGCTAAGCCGCAAGCGGCTAATTTCCATAGGCGAGCCGATTTGCCTATGCGGCCCATGCTTCCTATTCCGCCCTGTTTTGTTCATCATTCCCCTTGACCCCCTCGGGCGAAATCACTATCGTCTTGCCCCGGCATATAGTTTTGGTATTTTCGCCGCCGTACCGGCGGCGGCTAAACGATGTTGTAAAACGGGAGTGCCACGAAGGCATGAAATCTCCACTGGCATGGTTGTGTTCCGGGCTGATTGTGTTGTGCGGCTGTTCGAGCTGGAACGTGCCGAGCGTCTTTCCGCAACTCCCGAACGATCAGAAAACCAACGACTCGAAGCCCCGGTTGATCGGCGACATGGCGGCCCCATTCGGGATGTTCCCGATCAAGGTGGAAGCAGTAGGTCTTGTGACCGGTTTGCGTGGCACCGGCAGCGATCCGTCGCCCTCGCCGCAGCGCGCCGCATTGCTCGACGAGATGCAAAAGCGAGGCGTGCAGAAGCCGAACACCGTGTTGGCCTCTTCAAGCACCGCATTGGTGTTGATCCGCGGAATGCTTCGGCCTGGCGTTCAGAAAGGCGACCGTTTCGACGTCGAGGTTCGGATACCTTCACGTAGCGAGACGACAAGCCTGCGTGGCGGCTATCTGCTGGAGACTAGATTGCAGGAGATGATTCCGCTGGAAGGTCGGGTGCGCGAGGGCAAGCTGTTAGCCTTGGTCAAGGGGCCGGTGATGGTCGATCCTGCGGCCGACGGCAACAAGGATCGGGTGCTATCGGGCCGCGGTCGGGTGCTCGGCGGCGGCGTGTCGCTGAAATCGCGGTCGCTGGGGTTGAGACTGAAACACGACCATCAAAGCGTTTTTAACAGCTCGCGAATCGCAGACGCCGCAAACAAGCGATTCCATACGTTTCAAAAGGGCATTAAGGTTGGTGTCGCCAAGGCCAAAACAGACAAATACATCGAGCTGTCCGTCCACCCACGATACGAAAACAACATTCCGCGTTACATGCGATTGGTTCGTTCCGTAGCGATCCATGAATCGGCTGTGGAGCGGATGGAACGGATGGCGGAGCTAAAAGGTCGGCTGCTGAATCCAGCCACCTCTGCTGCGGCCGCATTGGAATTGGAAGCGATCGGCAGCGACGCCGCAGACGTGTTGCTCGAAGGCATAAAGTCAGAAAACATCGAGTCCCGGTTCTACGCGGCCGAGGCGTTAGCATACCTCGACCGTCGCGAGGCGGCCGAACCGCTTGGCGAGATTGCACGCACCGAGCCTGCATTTCGCGTGTTCGCACTAACCGCGCTCAGCGTGATGGACGACTACGCGGCGTACGAGCAGCTTAGCAACCTGTTGGCCGTGCCCAGTGCCGAGACACGATACGGTGCGTTCCGCGCACTTTGGACGATGAACCCCGGCGACGCACTGGTTTCCGGCGAACGTCTTGGCGGGCAGTTCAGCTATCACGTGCTAACGACCGACGGTCCGCCGATGATCCACGCCACACGGAACCGCCGCCCGGAAATCGTTGTGTTCGGTCAGGATCAGCGGTTGATCACCCCGCTGGCCGTAAATGCCGGCAACCGGATCATGGTTACAAGCTGCACCGCGGACGAGATTGCCGTGAGCAAATATTCCGTGAATGAACCTGACCAGCGTCGTGTGGTTTCCACGTCGGTAGACGAGGTGATTCGCACAATTGTTGAACTCGGCGGTACGTATCCCGACGTGGTTCAAACCTTACAGGAAATGAAGGCGGCCGGCGCGCTTGCCGGCCGCTTCGAGGTAGACGCTCTGCCGGCGGCCGGCCGCTCGTATCGCTACATTGCCAAAGAGTCCGAT
>DAOWNK010000196.1 GCA_030642635.1 Pirellulales bacterium | reverse complement strand
TTGTTGCAATGCACCGCCGGAAACAATATAATATCAGTGCTCGACAAAATATTCCTATAAAGCCGCGACCGTTGGTCGCGCCACACATTGTTAAACTACCGGTCGCATTGGCGCGACCAACGGTCGCGGCTTTATGGTGGCGAGACCAACGCAAAGCGGCTTTATGTGCAATCCCCGGATCCCGACCTAAGGAAAATCATCATGAGCGCTCGTTTTTATTTGGTCGTCACAATTTTGGCCGTCTGCAGTACGGCGATCGCCGAGTCGCCCCGCTCGATAAAATTTTCCAAGCGATGTTTGATGATCAGTCCGAACGAGGGCTGTGCAATCGCCGACGTGAACCGGGACGGCAAGCAGGACGTAATCGCCGGCACGTGCTGGTTCGCCGGGCCGGAATTCATACCGCGACCGCTGCGCGACATACCGGAGGTGCATGACGCTTACTTCCGCAGCAACGGCGACCATGTCTGGGACGTCGACGGCGACGGCTGGGTCGATGTCATTTCCATCGGATGGATGACGCCGGAGCTTTGCTGGTACAAGAATCCCGGCAAGGTCGGTCTGGAGAAGGGCAAAAAGTGGAAACGCTTCGTCCTGAAAAAAACCCGAGGGCAAAACGAGGCAATGGAACTGCGCGACCTGGACGGCGACGGCACGCCGGAGATCGTTGTAAACTCATGGGATAAGAAGGCGCCGGCGGTCGCCTGGATGTTGACAAAATCCAACGACGGTGCGCCGACTGCTGAAAAGATCGTGCTGGGCGACCAAGGCAGCGGGCACGGTTACGCCTTCGGTGACATAAACGGCGACGGCCGGGAAGACCTGCTGGTAGAAACCGGCTGGTACGAGTGGCCGGAGGGCGACCCACTGGCAAAACCGCGGAAGTTCCATGGCGAGACGGCGTGGCCACACCCGAGTTGCCCGTGCATTATCGTCGATCTGACCGGCGACGGACGAAACGACATTATTTGGGGCCGGGCACACGACTTCGGATTGTACTGGTGGGAGCAAGGCGAGCCGAAACCCGACGGCGCCACCACCTGGACGGAACACCTGATCGACAAATCGTGGTCGCAGGTACACTGCCTGGTCTGGGCCGACCTGGACAGCGACGGCCGCGAAGAACTGATCACCGGCAAGCGGGTGCGCGGACATTGCGGCGGTGACCCCGGCGGCAATGAGCCGGAGTGTATGTACTACTACACTTGGGACCGGGCGGCCAAGAAATTCACCCGACACACGATCAGCCCGCCGGGCGGCGGCGTGGGCATCGGAATGCAAATCCGCGTTGCCGACTTAAACGGCGACGGCCGGCCGGATATCGCCGTGGGCGGCAAGACCGGCACGTGGGTGTTGTTTAACGAGGGTCCTTAATTCTCGGATCAAGCGCGTCGCGCAGACCGTCGCCTAAAAAGTTCAACGCCAACAGCGTCAGCCCCAACGCCAGGCCGGGGAATATCACCAGCCACCAGTATATCCGCACCGGTGTGATCGCACCGACACCCTCGTTGGCCAGCAGTCCCCAAGAAACGTCCGGCGGCTCGACGCCAAGGCCCAGGAACGACAGGAACGCCTCGAAGAGCATTACCCGGGGAACGGTCAACGTCAAATAGACGATTACTACGCTCAGCAGATTGGGCACGATGTGGTAGAAGATGATCCGCCCGTGTCCGGCGCCGATGGTTCGGGCGGCCTCGATAAACGGCTCGTGCTTCAACGAGATCACCTGCCCTCGCACTACCCTGGCCATAGTCAGCCAATAGATCGCCCCGACGACGACAAAAAATATCACGATGCGGTTGATGCCGTACTTTTCTTCCAGCGGTTCCTTGATCCCCTCGGCGCTGAGTATGGTAATCAAAAAGATAACGACGAAGATGAACGGGATCGAATACAGAACATCGACAAAACGCATCATCAGGTTGTCGATCCGTCCGCCCATGTAGCCGGCAACCGCACCGTACGAAACGCCGATCACCAGCGAAACCAGCGTCGCCACCACGCCGACGGCCAGCGATATTCTCGCACCCCAGCACAGCCGCGAGAGCAGGTCGCGGCCCAGCTTGTCGGTGCCGCAAATCGACGCGATCGACCAGTTGCCGAACATGGCCATGCGAAGCCGCAGCAACGCATCGCTTACAGGACCCAACTCGCCGAACCCCTCTGACAGCACGGCGTCTGTGTTTCTTTCGCCACCGGCTGGCATGGAAGGTTCTACAAGCGGCCAGACGACCGGTGCGGCGAACTGCCTGGAGGTATCTACCAGCCGAGGCCCCTGGAGCGGCAAAAGCGGCGTCAGAACGGTCAATATGCACAGCATCGCCAGGAACCAAAGCGAGAGCATCGCCGCGCGGTTGCGACGCAAACGCCGCCATGCGTCCTGGCCCAGCGATGTGCCGTGTGTTGTGTTCACGATGTTTTCCTGTCCAAAAGCCCCTGGACTGCGTCCAGGGGCATAAAGTGTTGCTAAGCCGCAAGCGGCAAAAATTATTCCAACTTCACTCGCGGATCCAAGTACGCGTACGAAATATCAACCAACGTGTTCATCGTATACAGCAACGTGGTGTAGATCAGCACCAGACCCATCGCCAGCGTGTAATCCCGGCCGGTAGCTGCCTGGATAAAGTGTGCGCCGAGGCCGGGGATTGCGAATATCTGCTCGATCACCAACGACCCGGTTAGTATACCGGCCGTTGCCGGACCAAGGAACGAGACGACCGGCAGCACGGCCGTCTTCAAGGCGTGGCGCAGCACCACCGTCCGCGTGGGCAGCCCCTTGGCGTACGCCGTGCGGATGTAATCTTGCGAAAGCACCTCCAACATACCGGTACGCATAAGCCGGGCGATATACGCCGCATACGGCGCACCGAGACAAAATCCCGGCAAAACCAACTGCCCGAGCGTCCCCCAACCTGCCGCCGGAAACAACGGCCAGATGAACACGAACAGGATAATCATCACGCCGGCGATGACGAAATTCGGCAGCGCAATGCCGACGGTCGCCAATAGCATGAGCGCCACATCGACGATCGTCTGCCGCCGCACCGCCGAGACAATCCCGGCCGTCAGGCCCAGCGACAGCGCAAACAGCATCGCCACGATCCCCAGCGATGCGGAGACCGGAAACCCCTGGGCGATGATCTCGCCCACCCGAAAGTCGGCCAGCCGAAAGCTGTACCCAAGGTCGAGCCGCACGACGTTGCCCAACTCTCGGACGTATTGCCGCCATATCGGCTCGTCGAGGTGGTAGCGCTCTCGTAGGTTCTTTTCGATCTCCGGGGCCAGGCTTCGCTCCCTATCAAGCGGTCCGCCGGGCACCGCCCGCATCAGAAAAAAGCTCACGGTAAAGATCACCCAGAGCGTGATCGCCATCCAGGCGAGTCGTTTTAGGAGGAAGGCGAAAAGAGGAAGGGGGAAGGGGGAAGGGAGAAAGGGGAATGCAAGATGATTTCAGATTTTCCATCTTCCGCTTTCCACCTTCCGCCTCCCCCTTTTCGCCTTTTGTATTCATAGTTTCATTTCCTGTTTAGTTCCTGCTTTTCCTTCCCCCTTCCCCCTTCCCCTCAATCCAAATCGCCCGCAGCGGGTGGACGTCCTGGATGTTCGGATAAAAACCCTTCACGTACGACCGGACCATCGACGTGGAAACGTAAAAATATATTGGGATGACCGGCATCTCGTCCATCAAAATGCGTTCGGCCCGGTGGAAGTACGCCAGGCGCTTCTTCTCGTCGGGTTCTTGTTGGGCGAAGTCGATCAGTCGGTCGTACTCGGTGTTGCTCCAGCCGGTATGGTTTTGCGGCGAGTCGGTGACGAACATGTCGAGGAACGTGTTCGGATCGACATAATCTCCGATCCAGCCGGCCCTGGCGATCTGGTATTTCTTCTGCCGCCGGCTGTTCAAGTACGTTGTCCATTCCTGGTTTCGCAATCGCACGTCGACGCCCAGCGCGCGCTTCCACTGAGCCTGCAACAACTCGGCTATGGCCTTGTGGTTTTCGCTGGTGTTGTAAAGTATCTCGACCTTCGGCATTCCACGGCCGCCGGGATACCCGGCCTCGGCCAGCAGCCGCCCGGCTTCCTCTATATTGTACTGGCCGCACTCGGCGGGTATGTAGTCAATGTACTTGCGAATCTCGGTCGGCACCAGGCTTCGGGCCGGTTGCTGGCCGGCCCGGGCGACTTTATCGACAATCTGCTGTTTGTCGATCGCCAGGGCCAACGCCTGTCGCACGCGCTTGTCGTCAAGCGGCGGCTTCGTGGTGTTGACCACGTAGTAGTAAACGGCCAGGAACGGCGACGGGGTGAAATCACCCTCCGGGCGTTTCATTAACTCGGGTATCACCTCAACCGGTACGGTGGTAATCCAATCGGCCCGGCCTGTCATGTACAGATTCAGCATCGTGGTCGATGAGCTGACGGCCAAGGCGTCGATCACGTTCAGTCGCACGTTGTCACGGTCCCAGTATGTGTCGCTTTTGACCAGCCGGATGCGGTCGCGGATGCGCCTGAATTTAAGCCGAAACGGGCCGTTGCAGACGATGTTCTCCGGCTTGGTCCATGCCGGATAGCCGTGTTTCCGGACGCATCGCTGATTGACCGGAAACATCGGGTAAAAGCCGACCAGGCTCAAAAAGTACGGCACCGGATGCTTCAGTTGCACCTGCAAGGTCTGCCGGTCGAGCGCCTTGATGCCAACCGAACTGAAATCCGATTTAATCTTGCCGGTTGTAAACTCCTCGGCGCCGACGATGTACCACAATTCGTATGCGTATTCGGCCCCGGTGGCCGGGTGCAGAAACCGCCGCCACGACCAGACGAAGTCGTCGGCCGTAACCTGTGTGTCGTCCGACCATCGGGCGTTTTTGCGCAAATGGAACGTGTATGTAAGTTTATCGTCGGAGATATCCCACGAGGCGGCCACGGCCGGCTCCGGCTCGAGTGTTTTGGGGTTCCAGCGTGTTAGGCCCTCGAACAGTGCGTTTATGATCCGGCCCTCCGGTGCGCCGGTGACAATGGCCGGATCGACCGTCTTGATCTCGTCGCCGTTGCAGAAAGTAAAATCGGCCGGCGGCAGCGTGCCGAACGACACCGCCCAAATTATCGCCGCCAGCACGGCCGCTACGGCAAAATATGGGATAAACGATTTCATAGTTTTTGGAGTTATTCAGCTTTTTTCACGGCATGGTATCCAAGCCGCCGTACCGGCGGCCTTGACCACCGCACCTTCAGTCTGATAGATTAACATGTTTGTCAGTTCCAGGGCAAGTTGCCCGTGATACGTAAAAATATTCATTTGTGAGGACAGGGGTTGTGCCGGGTACTTGTGTCATCGGATTGCAGTGGGGCGATGAGGCCAAGGGCAAGATCGTCGACTTGCTGACAGAACAGCACGACATTGTCGTTCGCTATCAGGGCGGCGCCAATGCAGGGCATACCGTCGTGACGGGAGGGGAAACCTATAAACTTTCGCTAATACCCAGCGGCATCTTCCGGGGCGAGGTGCAGTGCGTCATCGCAGGAGGCGTTGTGCTCAATCCCGGTACGCTGTTGGACGAAATTGACGGGCTGTCCGCACGCGGCGTCCAGGCCGCCGATAATCTTATGGTCAGCGACCGTGCACACGTTATTCTGCCGTGGCACTTCGAGGAAGACCGGCTGCTTAACGAGTTGTGCATCGGCGGAGAGGAAATCGGCACCACCATGCGCGGCATCGGGCCGTGCTATCGCGACAAGGTCGGCCGCTCGTTGGCCGTCCGGCTCGGCGACATGTACCGCGACGACTTCAGAGACCGGATCAAACAAATCGTGCCGGCGAAGAATCGGATTCTCGCCGGGCTGAGCGGCGCCGCCGAGATGACGCCGCTTGATGCCGACGAAATCTATCAAACCTATCTCCGATATGCCGAACGTCTGAAGCCGCTGGTTGCCGATACGACCGCCTACCTGCTAGACGCGGTCGAGGCCGACAAAAGAATCCTCTTCGAGGGCGCGCAGGGCGCCTTGCTCGACATTGACCACGGCACCTTCCCGTTCGTCACCAGCAGCAACAGCTCGGGCGTGGGCGTGTCGGCCGGTTCCGGCGTGGCCGGGCGGTTTGTAACCAAGGTGATCGGCATCATTAAGACATATACCACCCGGGTCGGCGGCGGACCGTTCC
>DAOWNK010000101.1 GCA_030642635.1 Pirellulales bacterium | reverse complement strand
GGACTTCGCACTTAAAAACGGAAGAGCCGTATGTGTTCGTAAGCAGTACCAGGAAGCCAAGGATCGAAACCACCTTGGCTGTGCCGATAAATCGTGGCGTTGACATATAATTCTTCCCTTCGAGTTGAGAGGTGTCTAAATACAAGGCTCGCCAAATTGCATAATATAACGGAGTTAGTTCCAGATTTGTCAGAATTTACCACAAAATTTCCGACAAAACGCCCCCGGACTGCGGTCCGGGGGCAGTAGGTCAGGCTGTGCCTGACACAACGAGCCAGCAGTGTACGGTACGCATTTGTCAGGCACGGCCTGACCTACTCGACTAACACCGCCCCGCCCCCACGCAGTTCATCTGCGTGGGGGCGTTTTGGCAGGCAGCGTTGGCACGTGTGGCACAATTCCCGGTCTTGCAATTGGCCGGGCGATGTGATACATTTGTCCACGTTGGAGCAGTATGCTGCTGCTCATCAGATCTTTGACAATTTATTTCGTAGTTTCGTCATTTCGGGCTTTCGTGGTCCTCGTCTTGTTGAATCACGAATCCAAGAGTTTTGCACGTTTTGGGCGGCCAAACCCCGTGCAAATTCCATCGGTCCTAAAATGGCTTTGCGACAGTACTTACGACGATCCGCCGGGGTGCAAATTGCACTTGACAACAAATCCCACCGGTGCAAAACGCAAAACACCCGTCGACGCAACCACTTGTCCGGCAACCACTTACGCACGCGAAGGACGGCACCAAGGACATTTTGCACGCGGTGAAACAATGGGAGGCAAAATGTATCAGCTATCAGCTTTTGAAAACAACGTTGTTTGCAGGTTTTCAGACTGACAACTGAAAGCTGATGGCTGACCCCTGACCGCCCCGGATGTATTCACCCGGGGCTAAATATTGGTGTATTTTCGATTCCGTGTTATATTCTCATCTGTCGAACGCCTGGTTCTATGGGGCGAAAGGGGTTGATCGAATGAATGAATGGTTTGTCGTGCTGGCCTTGGTGTTGTTCGTGGGTATGCCCATCACGCTGTTGGTGCTCATGGTCCGTGTGCTGTTGGGCCAGAAGAAGAGTTCCGACGAGTTATCGGCCGTTCTGGATAAGGTCCAATGCGAGTTGGAAAACAGCAGGCGGTTAATCCGTGAATTGATAGAGAAACCAGCCGCTGCGGCGCCGGAAGCAGAACCGCCGCCGGAGGTGGAATCTGCGGCCGAGCCGATTTTTGAAGCGGAAACCGTGACGGAACCACCACCGACGGCGCCGGTGTTGGCGTCGCGGGAGGAACCGGGGCCTTGCGTCGGCGTTGAACCACCACAGCCACGTCAACCAAGCCGCTTCGAGACCGCCGCCCAGGAAATCCTGCTGAAGATATGGAACTGGATCGTTGTGGGCGAAGAATACCGCCCGACGGGCGTCTCTATGGAGTATGCAGTGGCCAGCAACTGGCTGCTTCGCGTCGGGGTGGTGATACTGGTGACCGGCATCGGATTCTTCCTGCGATATTCCATCGCCACGGGCCTGCTCGACGAGGTCGGCCGTGTGTCGTTGTCCATTCTTGCCGGCGTGGTCATGCTGGCGGTCGGCACTCGGCTGCTGGGCGGGAAATACCATCTACTCGGCCAAGGGCTGCTGGGCGGGAAATACCATCTACTCGGCCAAGGGCTGCTGGGCGGCGGTATCGCCACCTTGTATTTCAGTATCTACGCCGCCGTTAATTTCTACCACATGATCGGCGCCGTGCCCGGGTTTGCGCTGATGGCGTTTGTCACGCTCTGCGCCGGGGTGATGGCCGTCCGATTCAATTCGGTGTTGGTGGTGGTGCTGGGTATTATCGGCGGCTACGGTACGCCCATAATGCTGTATACGGGCGAGGTGAACTTCATCGGATTGTTCGCCTACATGCTGGTGCTGGGGGTGGGCATTCTCGGAATCAGCTACAAAAGAAACTGGCGGCTTTTGAGCTACCTCAGCTTCGTTTGCACTTATGCGTTGTTCTTTTCGGCGATGCAGAGCTACAAGCCGGCGGATTTCTGGGAGGTAATGCCGTTTCTGGCGGCGTTCTTCGTCCTTTACTCGACGATGATCTTCATCTTCAACCTGGCGAATCGCACGAAATCGACGCTGCTGGAGATACTCGGGCTGCTGATAAACGCTGGAATTTTCTTCGTTGTCGGCTATGTCCTGGTAGAACAGCTTTATGGAAAAGAATGGGTGGCGGCGGTAACATTGGGCCTGGTAGTTTTCTACGTGGCGCACGTCTATTACTTTCTTCTGCGGAAACTGCTCGACCGCGAATTGCTGCTGAGCTTCACCGGCTTGGCGGCGTTCTTCCTGGCCGTAACCGTCCCGTTGGTGCTTTCCAGAGAGTGGATCACCACCAGTTGGGCGATCCAGGCGTTTGTAATGCTGTGGATTGCCGGCAAGCTGAAAAGCGAATTCTTGCGACACGTGTCGTACCTGCTTTATGTGATAGTGCTGGGACGTTTCTGCTTCATCGACCTGCAAAGCCAATACCTGGTTGGCGCCAAGGCCGCGCTGGCCGTCCCGTTGCGTGAGTATCTCCTGCAATTGGCGGAGCGGTTCGTGATTTTCGGCGTGCCGATCGCCTCGGCGGCCGGGGCCTGCCGCCTGCTCAGCGGGCCGTCGTCGGCCGCTTCGTTGGCCGTGGGACGAGCCAACGACATCGGCCAGTGGATTCGCGAGCGTTGGGCGGTTCGCGCGGCCGTCGCCGTAATGCTGGCGATGCTCTTCGTATACCTGCACCTGGAGTTGAACCGCTCGTTCATGTACTTCTGTACGCCGTTGCGGATGCCCGTGCTGACGTTGCTCTGGCTGGCGATGTGCATCTTTCTTCTGCACGAATACCTCGTCCAGCCGAGCAAGCTGCTGTTGCAAATCATGCTCGTGTTTATCGCCGGGTTGTTGTTCAAGCTGTTCTGCTTCGACCTGGTCGCATGGCAGATAACCGGCGATATGCTCTACGCAGGCGATTACTCCTTTGTCGAGTCCGGAATGCGTTTTCTCGATTTCGGTGCGATTGTCGTCTTTTTCTGCTTCGCCTTCTATCTGCTTCTCTCTGCCGGCAACGTCGATGGCCGGACCGCAGGCGTTTTCATCGGCTCCGCCGGCCTTGTGCTGCTGTTTATCTACTCGACCCTGGAGTCGAACACGTTCCTCTATCACTATCTACCCGGCTTGCGTGCAGGTGGGATATCGATCCTCTGGTCGCTGTTCGCGTTGGGGTTGATCATTGCCGGAATCCACAAGGAGATTCGCCCGCTGCGGTTCGTCGGTCTTGGGCTGTTCGCCATAGTGGCATGTAAGGTGTTTTTCCTCGATCTGGCCCGCCTGGAACAACTGTACCGGATTATCGCCTTCATATTGCTGGGCATACTGGCGTTGAGCGGCTCGTTCGTCTATCTGAAGTACCGGCAGACGTTCGCCATTAGTTCCGACGAAACCGAGAAAAAGGAAGAATAGCGATGATACGTCTTTGTGTCTGTTGTTTGTTGCTCACGTCGGTGCTGCCGTGCAAGGCCGACGAACCGGACTGGTTCCGTTTCTACAAGGACGTGGACCGCAGTGCCTCGCCGGAAGAGGAGATACTCGGCGTCGCGCTGGACAGCGAGGTCTACACCGTCGTCCGTGACGGGTATCCGGACCTCCGCCTTGTCGATGCCCAAGGCGCCGAGGCGCCGTATCTGCTGGAAAAGGCGACGGCCAGCCGTATCCACACCGTACAGAAGACGTGCGGGAGCCATGTCGTATCACTCCAGGAAGCCGACGAGAACAGCATCGAGATTGAAGTCCGCTTGAATGACAAGGAACCTGCGGCGGACGGACTGAGCTTTTTCACACCGCTGAAGAACTACCAGCGGCGTGTCCGCGTGTTCGGTGGCAACGACGGCGGCAACTGGGAGCCGCTGGTGACCGACGGCCTGATTTTCGATTACTCGCGATACATGGACATTTACGACCGTGAGGTTAAGCTGCCGAAGAACGACTACCGCCGGTTCAAGATAGTCATCGACGAGGTGACCGACCAACAGGAATCCCCATACAAGGAATTGATACACAAGTTCCACAACGGCCGGGAAGATGAACGATTCGAGAAGACGGCGGTCCGGCGTCGCCCTTTTCGTATCGACCGGATCGAGCTTTGGCACCGCGTTAGTAAGAAACATTTCAAGGAAGACAAGAAGGCCGACTACCCGATTGTCGAGTTCCACCTGGAAGAAGATGCAAAGGAGAAGTGCACAATCATAAACGTCCGCAGCCGGCGCGAACCGCTTACCGGCTTGATGCTGGAGACAACCGACCGGAATTTCAGTCGACCTGCTGTGGTGCAAATACCTGTCGAACGCGGTATAAACACGGAATGGGTCGAGGTGGGCCGGGCTACGCTTTCGGTGGTCAGCTTTCGCGGCTATCACCGCGAGCAATTAAAGGTCGCCTTTCCCGAACAGCGGCAGGAAACGTATCGGATCATCATTCAAAACGAGGACAACCGGCCGCTGAAAATCACCGGCGTTGCGGCGGAGGGAAACGTCTACCACATTGTCTTCCTCGCACTGAAGGACACCGCTTACCGACTTTACTACGGTTCCGAGGCCGCCGAACGGCCGAGCTACGATATGGCCACGGTGCTTGCGTCGCTGCGCGAAGGCTATCAGGCGATCCAAGAAAGTCTCGGCGCGCAGGTTGCAAACCCGGATTTCGGCGAAAAGCCGGGCCTCCTGTTCCGCAAACTCTTAGGCAGCAAGATTTTGCTTGGTATAGTGATCTGCCTGATGGTCGCCGTTTTGGCCTGGGGGTTATTTCGCGCAAGCCGCCGAATCGACGAAATAGAAAATTAACCCGTTTAGCGGCCGCCGGTACGGCGGCCTTTGCTGCTGACACCATGCTATTCCAAACGACTGAATAGTTATAGGCGGAGCAATTCGGCTACGTGACACTAAAGCCGCCGTACCGGCGGCTGCTAAACGTGGGGATTGGCCGGCTGCTTGCATTGCCCAGTTGCCCCATTTTTACGCTGTTGTGGTGTTTTTGACGAACTCACCTTGCCGGAATTGGGCAATTCAGGTATCTCTACGCCGCCTTTTCTATTCGATCTGCCAACCAACCGGGAAAATGCCAAGAATGGCCAATCTCCGTAGTTCGCAATTTCACATAGCCCAACGTCCCGGGACTGCGGTCCCGGGGAAAAATGCGTATCAGTCGCCACAGTTTCACCCCCGGACCGCAGTCCGGGGGCGTTTCTGCCGATTGCTTGCAGCGATCTTGGTGTTCGTTGCGTCCGTCGGCTCGTCGCTGTTCGGCCAGGTCCCGAATGGGCTTCCTGCCTTTCCGCACGAGGAGCAGGTGGTCGAGGTCCGCGTAACAGGCAATCAGACCGTCGAGTTGGAAAAGATTCTCCCGCACATACGCACACGGGCCGGGCGGTCGTACAGGCTCGAGCTGATCGAAGAGGACGTGCGGCGGCTGAACCGCTCGGGTATGTTCGTCATGGTCAAACCGTACACCCAGCGTGTGGACGGCGGCAGGGTGGTGATCTTCGAGGTGATCGAGCGACCGCTGTTGCAAGAGGTCGTCTATGTGGGCAACAGCAAGGTCAAGACAAAGGTCTTGCAAAAGGAAAACCATCTAAAAGTGGGCGACGCACTTGACACATTCGCCGTGGAAGAGGGCCGGGCGAAGATCGAGGAGTTCTATCGAAGCCGAGGGTTCAGCAAGGTCAGGGTGACGATCATCGAGGGCGACAAGCCGGCCGACCGCCGCGTGGTTTACCTGATTAACGAGGGTCGAAAGCAGAAAATACTTTGGACCAAATTCATCGGCAACACTATTGCCAGCGACTCGCGGTTGAGGACGCAAATCCAATCGAAGCCGCCGTTTCTATATCTGTTCAAGGGTGAGGTAGACCGGCAAAAGATCGACGAAGACGTGGACCGACTGACGGCATATTACCGCAGCCTGGGGTTCTTCCGCGCCAGGGTCGGCCGCGAGTTGCAGTTCAACGCCGCCGAGAATTGGCTGACGCTTACGTTCATAATCGACGAAGGGCCACGCTACCGTATCCGAAACGTCTCGTTCATCGGCAACACGAAGTTCGCCACAGAGGAATTGGCGGAAAATCTGAAGCTTCAATCCGGGCAGTTCTTCGACCAGTCGCAGATGAACCACGACGTGGCCGAGATTCAGGAAAAATACGGCTCGGTCGGATACGTCTTCGCCGATGTGAAGGCCGATCCGCGATTTCTCGAAGAGCCGGGCCGGCTTGACCTGGTTTACAACATCAGCGAGGGCGACCGCTACCACGTCGGACAGATCAACGTAGAAATCAAGGGTGATTATCCGCATACCAAGATTACCACCTTGCTGAACCGGCTTTCGGTAAAGCCGGGCGATATCGTCGATATCCGAGAGCTACGCGCCAGCGAGCGGCGACTGCGGGCTTCGGGGTTGTTTATGACCGATCCGCAAACCGGCGCCGTGCCAAAGATTGTCTTCAGCCCGCCGCAATTGGACGACGCTGAAATTGAGGTGGCGCGAAAGCCGAAACGCCGCGAAAGCAGCAGTGGACGGAGCCGGGAAGCAGATAACGGCCATGGACCTCAACAGAATCAACCGCCGCCGGTCATTCGAGGCCAGTACACCTCTGGCAGGTCGGTCCCTTCGCTTCGGCCCAGGTTGCCGTGGAACAACGACCCATCGACCAGCGCTCAACCGGCAACGGCGCCGGCCGGTCCATCAACCAATCCACCAACGCAAGGCTATCAGCCGGTCGAGCCGCAGAAGCCGTACGGATCGTTGGTAAACGTGCCCACCCCGCTGCCGGACCAGGAGGGCATATTCAGCGAGGATTCGCCGTTTTTTGGCGGTCCGCCGGACGGGGAGCCTACCCGACCGCTGCCGCTTGACGTAATAGCACAGGAAGAGCATACCGGCCGGTTTATGTTCGGCGTTGGCATCAACTCCGACGCCGGGCTGGTCGGCTCGATCGTAATCGATGAGCGAAACTTCGATTGGACGCGCGTGCCCAACAGTTGGGAGCAGATACGCAACGCCACGGCGTTTCGCGGCGCCGGCCAGCGGTTCCGGATGGAGGCCGTGCCGGGCACCGAAGTGCAACGATACATGATCAGCTTCCAGGAGCCGTACCTGCTGGATACGAACGTCAGCCTCGGGCTGAGCGGATCTTTTTACGACCGCCGCTATTACGAATGGGACGAGCAGCGCATCGGCGGCCGGGTGAGCCTGGGATACCAGTTCACGCACGATCTGTCCGGCACGCTGTCCTTCCGCGGCGCCAAGGTCAACATCCACAATGCGATAGACCCGAACCTGCCGGAACTAAAGGAGGTACTCGGCGACAACGCACTGTACGGGTTCAGTGCACAAATGACGCACGACACTCGCGACAGCACATTCCTGGCGACCGAAGGGCATCTGGTCGAGGTGTCGTTCGAGCAGGTAGTCGGCTCGTTCACCTATCCACGGGCGGAGATTGATATGCGTCGGTACTTCCTGCTGCACGAACGGCCCGACGGCTCGGGGCGACACGTTTTGAGCCTATCGGCAAGGATGGGCGTTACCGGCGGCGGCACGCCGATCTACGACCACTACTATGCCGGCGGATTCTCGACAATACGCGGATTCGACTTCCGCGGTGCATCGCCTCGCGACCCTGCCACGGGCATACTGGTCGGCGGTGAGTTCCAATTGCTGGCCTCTGCACAATACATGTTCCCGATCACAGCCGACGACATGCTTCGGGCGGTGGTCTTCTGCGATACTGGTACTGTGGAACCGACGATCAACGACTGGCGCGACAAGTATCGGGTATCGCCGGGGTTCGGGCTGCGGATAACGGTCCCGGCCATGGGACCTGCACCGATCGCGTTAGATTTTGCATTCCCGATCAGTTCACAGCAAGGCGACCACGAGGAAGTGTTCAGCTTCTTCGTCGGGTTCAACCATTAATATCCGGACCGGTAACCCCACTGCGTGTAAGTACCGTAGTAGCCCTTGTGCGTAATGCAGACCGGTCGGTATCTGGCGCCGAAGTAGCCCCACTGGTACGTCGGCACACCGAATCCGTATCCGCTCCAGTTGTTACCGGCTGCACATGGTCCGATGGTGCGATAGTAGCTTGCCGGCGGGGCCACGAGACGCCATGGATCGACAACGCAGCCCGGCGGTGGGTGGCGGTGTCCCTTAATCCGTCCCATGATCGGGTGTCCGGCCACCGCCGGCGCAGCAGTAAGCACGATAACAAGAAGAATTCCAACCAAAACGCCCGGCAAGCAACGACGCGGCATTAGTGGATTACTCCTGCGAAAATAAGTGAAAGTGGCCGGGACATAAAGCCGCGACCGGTGGTCGCGCCCCACCATATTAAATTACCACCGGTATTGGCGCGACCACCGGTCGCGGCTTTATAGTTGGAGCAAAGTCCTGTAATTCTTGATCGTACAAAAGAGCGTGGTAACGCGCGTCAAGAAAGTCCGACAGTAGCGAATATGTCGAATGAGGCAGTCGGTCGTAGCGATTGCGTAAGATAGAGCTTCTGGTCCCTGGCCACTAGCCCCTGATCTACTCGTACTTAATCAAACTGACCGTCCGGTACTGAGCGATCCGCTTCGCCCCTTCCAGGCCGAGCAACTCGATAAGAAACGCACATCCGGCCACGGTCCCACCGGACTGCTCGACCATTTTGCAAGATGCCTTGATGGTGCCGCCGGTGGCCAGCAGGTCATCGACCAATAGGACCTTGTCGCCCGGGGAGACGGCATCGGCGTGCATTTCGAGCGTATCGACGCCGTATTCGAGATCGTAGGTAAACGAGAGCGTTTGGGAGGGCAGCTTGCCGGGCTTGCGGATGGGGACCAGTGCGGCGTTCAGTTCCAAGGCGACCGGTGCGGCAAAGATGAACCCTCGGGCTTCCACCGCAGCGACTACGTCGATCTTCTCGTCGCGGAATTCCTCGGCCAACTCGGCCACCGCTCGGCGAAACGCATCCGGTGCAGCCAGCAGCGTGGTGATGTCGCGGAAGAGGATGCCCGGCTTTGGGAAATCGGGGATACTGCGGATATAGTCGGCCAGGTTCAGGTCGGTTTGGTCGGGCATATAGTTGCTTACCCCAAGCTTTCGGCCAGCTTTGCCAGCGCTTCGGTTTCGATCTGCCGGACACGTTCGCGGGTAAGTCCGAGCGTCTGGCCGATCTCTTTGAGAGTTCGCGGCTCGTGATCATTTAGCCCGAACCGCATTCGCAGCACGGTCGCCTCGCGCTGGTCCATAACTTCCAACTGGCGCATGACGTGTTTCAGGTTGTCGTGTTCGAGCAGTTCGTCTTCAGGGGTGTGTGCGTGCTCGTCCATAACCATCTCGCCGAGCGACCAGCCGGTCTCCGACTGGTCGGTCTGTGGGGTGAGGTTGTAGATACGGATGGCCTTCTTGATGATGGAGAGCTTTTTTTTGGGCAATCCCAGCACCCGGGCGACTTCCTCGGGCGTAGGAGAGCGGCCCAACTCCTCGGCCAGCCGTGTGCTTGCCCTGCGCCACTTCGAGAGCAGTTCGACCATGTACGCAGGAATGCGGATCGTCTTGGCCGTGTTGATCAACGCACGCTTGATCGATTGCTTGATCCAATAGCTGGCGTAGGTGGAAAACCGCGTACCAACAGCCGGGTCGAAACCCTCGACCGCCCGCAGCAGGCCCAAGTTGCCCTCTTCGATCAGGTCTTGCAATCCAAGTCCCTTGCCGGTATATCCTCGAGCGATGTTGACCACCAGGCGCAGATTGGCACGGACCATTCGGTCGCGGGCTTCGGTGTCGCCGTTGCCGATGGCCACGGCCAATTCGTGTTCGTCGTCGGCGGAAAGCAAAGCCGTTTCGTTGATTTCTCGCAGGTAGGTCTCCAGTGGAGACTGCACCGACGACGATGATTTGCGTCGTGTCTGTGTCGTCATCTAGGTATATACCTTAAGCGGGGTTTTCCTGATTCAGCCAACAGAAACATCGACTCTACGGAGGTCTTTTCTGCAAGGAAGCGGTTGTTCGATGAGGTGGGGCGAATATAGGTGAGTTTCGGGCAATACCGAAAAGAACGACGGGGTCGGATGT
>DAOWNK010000270.1 GCA_030642635.1 Pirellulales bacterium | reverse complement strand
CTCGCCAATGCGGGTCGTGTACGCCCGGTCCACCGCCGTCCAGCCGCGTTTGCATCCGGCCGCCGTCGATACTTACGACCGCAAGAGGAATCGCCATCTCCGCACGGCGGGGCGTTCGAGGTAATGGCTGTTCAGAGTAGCCAGCGGTGCGGGCGTCACGATCTTCGCCCAACTCGGCGCCGATCTTCGCGGTCAAGTTGTTCAGATGCCGGCTGGAAATCGAGATTCCGGCCAACTCCTCCAGTAACTTCGCGCCGATCTGATACGAAGAAACATGGGCGCTGGCGACGATGGCTTTGACCAAGACTTGCGGACTGTACGACCCGCCGTCAATCGCAAGTGCGCTCCGCTGAGGGAAAAAAAGCCCGACTACATGTCGGGCAGTGGAAGGCCGGCTCGGCCAGTGGTATCGTCCCGTCGACTGTTTGCAGCGGACGTGTCTTCTTCTCCCCCTCGTCCGATTCGCCGGACGCACCACACGTCGGGCAACACGCTTCTTGAAAATGCTCGTCGGCCTGTTGTGCGGCCAGATGCTCATCGATGGCGCGGCCCACCATCCGGCCGGCTTGATGGCCGAACTGTTCCATCTCCGCGAACGTCGTGTCGATTGGCGGGCCGTCCGAGCCATACCTTTCCTCAGCGAGTAGGGCCACCAGTTCGTCGAACTTCTGCTGCGCTTGCGGTGACAGCATGGATTTTTCCATCTCGTTTCGAGAGTCCATTCCCCTGGTAGATTCCTTTCTAAAAATGCCAGATTGCACAACCCATCAATAATTCTACCATCCGAACCCAAAATCTCCGATCCCAATCCAGCCAACCCAAAACTGATAAGAAGTGCGTTCCTGCACCCCTGCTGATAGCCAAAACCACCCCTCATTGCTCATACCCTATCGAACCGGTAAAATGATTGGTTTTAGTCGTATGAGATAAGTGTCACGGTTCTCCCAGCCGTGCATCTGTGTGCAACATCAAATCTAGGTGGATAGTGGAATGAGTGGAGTACGAAATCTGGTCGTCGCCCAGAGCGGTGGGCCGACACCGGTGATTAACAGCAGTCTGCGGGGTATTATCGAGGCGGCCGCCGACTTGCAGCCGATCGGCACAGTCTATGGCGCCCGGCACGGCATTGAGGGTGTGTTGAAGGAGGAGTTGCTCGATTTGTCGGCCCAATCGGCCGAGGAGGTCGCCCTGCTGCGGTTTACCCCGGCGGCCGGCTCGATCGGCACGTGTCGCTACAAGCTGAAGGCAGGCCAAGACGAGGATTTCGAGCGTGTAATCGAGGTCTTCAAAACACACCAGGTCGGCTATTTCCTCTACATCGGCGGCAACGACTCGATGGATACCGCCAACAAGGTGGCCAAGCTGGCCCATAAGCGCGGGCTGGACCTGGTCGCCGTCGGAGTGCCCAAGACAATCGACAACGACATCGGCGACAGCCAGTTTAAGCTGATCGACCATACGCCCGGCTACGGCTCGGTTGCGCGGTATTGGCTGCACGCGGTGCAGAACGCCAACGAGGAGAACAAAGGCTCCTGCCCGGCCGATCCGGTGCTGGTTATGCAGGCGATGGGTCGTAAGATCGGGTTCATCCCGGCCGCCGCACGGCTGGCCGACCCCCAGCGCGAGATGCCGCTGCAAATTTACCTTGCCGAGAGTCCATGCTCGATGGAACAGTTGTCCGATCAGGTAAACGATCAATTGCGAAGTTCCGGCCGGTGCCTGGTGGTCATAAGCGAAGGGTTCGACGTGGGGAACCTCGGCGAGGTGAAAGACTCGTTCGGCCATACGTCGTTCGGCTCCAGCAAACTTACCGTCGGCCAATCGGTGGTGAACTACCTTAACCAACTCGGCCTGGCCGCGAAGGGCGCCGCGCGGGGGAACGTGCCGGGGACCGATCAGCGCCATTCGATGGCATATGCCTCGCCGGTCGATCTGGACGAGGCATATGCCGTCGGGCAGACGGCCGCCGGGCTGGCCGCCGATGGTCAGAGCGGTTACATGGCCACCATACTGCGCAACGCCGGGCCGAGTTACAGCGTCCGCTACGACAAAGTCCCGTTGGAAGCGGTTGCCAACAGCGAGCGCACCTTCCCGGCCGACTGGATCGTCGAGGACGGCTGCGATGTAACCGACCGGTTCGTCAGATACGCCAAGCCGCTGGTGGGCAACGACATGATCGGCCTGCCGATGATCGGCGGCCGGCAACGTTTAACCAAATTCGAGCCGATTTACGCCGAGCAGAAACTGCCGCGATATACTCCACAAGCAGACAGAAAGTAGGGTGCGTGGAACGCACCATTGACAACATTATTGATAGCGGCAATTTGGTGCGTTTTACGCACCCTACTAAGATTACAGGGAAACAAACATGTTCGACTTCACACCAAAACACGACTACCTGGTAGGCATCGACTCCGACGGATGCGCGTTCGACACGATGGAGTTGAAGCACAAGGAATGTTTCATTCCGAACATCATCAATTTCATGGAGCTTCAGGGTGTGAGCAAGTACGCCCGCGAGGCGGCGGAGTTCGTGAACCTGTACTCGAAGAGCCGTGGGATCAATCGTTTTCCGGCACTTGTCGAGACGCTCGAATGGTTGCAAAAACGCCCCGAGGTGAAGGCTAGGGGCATGAAGATAACCGTACCGCAGGCGTTGCGGGATTGGATCGCCCGGGAGACGAAGCTGGGTAACCCGGCGCTGGAGAAAGCCGTGGAGAAAAACGGCGACGCCGACTTGAAGCACATACTGGCGTGGTCGCAGGCCGTCAATCAGATGATCGGCGGCATGGTGCGCGGCGTGCCGCCGTTCCCGTTCGTCCGCGAGAGTTTGCAAAAGCTCGACGACAAGGCCGACTGCCTGGTGGTTTCGGCCACGCCGCAAGAGGCCCTTCAACGCGAGTGGGACGAGCACGACCTGACGCAATACGTCGTGGCGATATGCGGCCAGGAGATCGGCACGAAGAAGGAATCGCTCGAAGCGGCCTCGAAGTATGCAGCGGAACACAGCCTGATGATCGGCGACGCGCCTGGCGACTACAAGGCGGCCGTGGCAAACCACACGCTGTTCTTCCCAATCAACCCGGGCGCAGAGGAGGCAAGCTGGAAACGCTTCCACGACGAGGGAATCGGCCGGTTCCTCGAAGGCACGTTTGCAGGAGAGTATCAGCAAGAATTATTGGACGAGTTCAACAGCTTTCTGCCGGAAAAACCGCCCTGGCTGGTGGAAGCGTAGGGGTTGGGGGCAAAAATTGAAAATTGAAAATTGAAAATTGAAAATTGAAAATCCCCTAGCCCCTAACTGGAAAAAACCATGACACAAAAATGCGACATCGGACTTATCGGCCTAGCCGTGATGGGCGAAAACCTGGCGCTTAATATCGAGAGCCGGGGATACGGCATCGCTGTGTTTAACAGAACTACCAGCAAGGTGGACAACCTGATAGCGGGCCGTGCAAGCGGCAAAAACTTCGTCGGCTGCCATTCGTTGGAAAAACTGGTTGAGAACCTTGCATCACCGCGAAAGGTTATTATCATGGTCAAGGCCGGGCCGGCGGTCGATAAAATTATCGACTCGCTCATCCCGTTGATGGACCCCGGCGACGTGATAATCGACGGCGGGAACACACACTTTACCGAAACCGAACGACGCACCACGCACGTCGAGTCGAAGGGTCTGCTGTACATCGGCACGGGCGTATCAGGCGGCGAGGAGGGCGCGTTGAAAGGCCCCAGCATGATGCCCGGCGGAAGCGAAAAGGCGTGGCCGCTGGTCAAACCAATCTTCCAGGCAATCTCGGCGAAGGTCGGCCCGAACGGCGACATACCTTGTTGCGAATGGGTCGGGCCGCGTGGGGCCGGCCATTACGTAAAGATGGTGCACAACGGCATCGAGTACGGCGATATGCAGTTGATCTGCGAGGCATACTGGATGCTCAAACTGGCGCTGGGGCTTGGCAACAACGAAATCTACGACGTCTTCGCCGAGTGGAACCGAGGCGAGTTGGACAGCTACCTGATCGAGATCACCCGCGATATATTCAGTGTGAAGGACGAGGAGACCGGCGAGCACCTGGTCGATTTGATTATGGACACTGCCGGTGCAAAGGGGACCGGCAAGTGGATGAGCCAATTGGCGCTGGACCTGGGCGTGCCCAGCACGCTGGTGACCATGGCGGTTTAT
>DAOWNK010000279.1 GCA_030642635.1 Pirellulales bacterium | reverse complement strand
TGTCCGGCAATCACTTACGCACGCGAAGAACGACGCAAAGAGCATTTTGCACGCGGTGAAACAATAGGAGGCAAAAAGGTATCAGGGGCCAGGGGCTAGGGGGCCAGGGGTCAGTCTAAAAACCTGCGAACAACGTTGTTTTCAAAAGCTGACTACTGGCCCCTGGTCCCTGACCGCTGATAGCTGACTGCTCACTACAACCCACGTTGCAGATTTATTGTGACGGGCCATACTTCGACTCGTTCGTACTACGCCTTCGGCCTGATTTTCCAGGTAAAGGCGAGCATAACCATCGCCAAGAGCGTACATGCAATGATTGCACATAAGACGATGGTCCAGCCGGTCTCGGGGCCGTAGAGGTTGCCGTAATGGTCCACAATCCATCCGAACCCTTTGGCTTGGACGGTGCGGCCGACGTAGCCGAACATGCCGATAAACCCGGCGGCGGTCCCCACGGCCTTCTTCGACGTCAGGTCCAGACCCGACAGGGCGACAAGCATCACCGGCGGATAGACGAAGAACCCCACCATGGCCAGCATGGTCATGTCCAACCAGAGATAGCCCGGAGGGGTCAGAAGTATCACGGTAAATGCGGCAAGGATGGGGATCATGCACAGCAGGCTTACCATACCTCGCCGGCCGCCCAGCACGTCCGACCACCACCCCATCAGAATCGTCGACGGGATGCCGCCCCACTCCATCACGAGGATTGCAATACCACCGCCCGCCAGGCTCGCGCCTTTGACTTCACGCAGATACAGCGGCCCCCAATCGAGCATACTGTAGCGGACGATATAGACGAAGAAATTGGCGCAAGCGAACAGCCAAAGCAGCTTGTTTTTCAGGATATTGTCGATAAAGAGTTCCCTATTGCTGAGTTCCCTCTCGTGGATGCCATGCATCGTTTCCGATTTCGGGTAGTCGTTTTTATACTCTTCGATGGGAGGGAGTCCGACGGATTGTGGAGTATCGCGCAATGTCCAGAAGAGATAAGCGGCCCCGACCGTTGCGATTCCGGCGGGAAAGTAGAATGCATATTGCCAGCCCCAACTTGCGGCGGCCTGCGCGGCCACCACGCCGGCAAGCCCGCCGCCTACATTGGTCGCGGTGTTCCAGATGGAAAAGACGGTTCCACGCTCTCTCAGGCTGAACCAATGCCCGATGGAACGTCCGCACGGCGGCCAGCCCATGCCCTGGGTAACACCGTTGATCGCCCAGAGAGCCAGGTGTATCGGGTAACTGGCGACGCTTCCGAAAGCGACGTTGCACACGGCGGTCAACAGCAGCCCGAAGGCCATGAACTTGCGAGGGTCGCTCCTGTCGGAAAGCGAACCCATCAGAAACTTTCCAACGCCGTAAGAAATCGCGCTGACCGCCAGGATGCTGCCGATCATAGAGTGGTTGTAATGCAGCGCGCCTTCTATTTCCTTTGCAACCGTGGAGAGGTTGTTCCGCACCAGGTAGAAAGTGGCGTATCCAAGGAACGTGGACGCGAGAATACTGATGCGATAGTACGGGTACAAACGTCGTACCCGGTCGTCCGGCAATCGCGGTATGTGAGGCGCGGAAGCAAAGAATTTGCGAATCATGTTACTCACCCAAAGTATAAACGCTATCATATTGGAAACGTGACATATCCTGGAAAAGCAGGGGCTGGGGGTTGGGGGCCAGGGGCTGGTATTCGGTGAAAATTCTTTCCCTAGCCCCCAGCCCTAGTCCCTACGATGTTCTTCAAGCAAAACGTTCCAAGCCGTTTGCAGTTTGAATAAGTAAGTCCGGTTGTTCTCCCACACACCGCCGGTAACGATCCAACTCGGCCTCCGTGGTTGTCTTGTCCCAGCCTAACACCTCGGCCATCCAACCGGCTACCCGGCCGGCGATTTCGAGATGGTCGCGATGGTAATAGCGCCAACTTGTACGGCGGACCATCACGTCGTCCAGATGTACTGCCCATTCGTCGGTGCAGTAGTGTCGAACCGCCCGTTCGGAGACACCCGGCGGGACTACGGCGCTTAGGCCCTCGGTTTCAGAGCCGGAAAGCAGCGGCTCGGCCGCCGTGCGGCACGGCTCGGCATTGCAGCCGAGGTAGCGAACGATCCGGTCCACCGTTTGTTCGGCCATCAATCGGTAAGTGGTCAGCTTGCCGCCGGTAATGTCCCACCACCCCGGCTCGCCCATCTTGATCTCGTGGCGGCGCGAGATATCCGATGGGTTGCCGCGGCGGTCGGCCACCAGCGGACGCAATCCCGACCAGGTGCTGATTACGTCCGACGCCTCGATCCCGGCCTTGGGAAACAGCGAAGCAACCACCTCCAAAACATACGCGACATCGCCGTTGTCACATCTGGGCGACTCGACCGGGCCGTCGTAGTCGGTGTCGGTGGTGCCGAGGATTACGCGCTCGCCCCAGGGAATTGCGAACAGGATGCGGTCCCCTTCGGTCAAAACGACCGCATCGGGAACCGGCAGCCGGCGGCGATCGACGACCAGGTGCACGCCTTTGGTCAACCGCAGCTTCGTGCGGCTGTGCGGTAACTTGTCGGACCACGGCCCGGTCGCGTTGACTATGCACTTTGCCTGCAATTCGGTCGGTCGGTCGTTGCGAACGTCCTTCATGCTACACTGCCAACCGTTGTCTTGGCGGTTTGCATCCTCGAAGCGGACGTAGTTTGCCACCAGTGCACCGTGCCCGGCTGCCGAGCGGAGCGTGTCCAGCACCAGCCGGGCGTCGTTTGTCAGTCCGTCGTAGTAGCGTACCGCCCCGGTGATGCCTTCCGGGGCGAGCCAGGGCAGCATTTCGAGCATCGCAGCGCGGCCCAGCGTGCCGGACTTCCCAAGGTTTCGGCGGCCGCAGAGCAGATCGTACAGCTTCACGCCGACACTGAGTTTCCACTTCGCCCATCGGAGGCCCTTTCGCGTGGGAAATACAAACGGCAGCGGGTCGGCCAGGTGCGGTGCAATGCGGTGCAACACGCACTTCTCCTTGCTCGCTTCGCGCACCAGGCCGACCCGACCCTGGGCCAGGTAACGCAGGCCGCCGTGAAGCAGGCGGCTGCTGCGACTGCTCGTGCCGAAGGCGAAATCGTATTGTTCGATCAGGCCGATTTGCAGTCCGCGCATGGCCGCGTCGCGTGCAACGCCGGCCCCGACAATGCCGCCGCCGATGACCAGCAGGTCTAATATCCCGTCGGTCAAGCAGCCGGTGGACGATTCGCTCGGGTTATTTACGCAGGGTCGGCTCTGCATCGTGCAGCCTCCGTTTGTTTTCCAACAGGCGGCCGAACTCGGCCAGGTCTTGGACGACCAACTCGGGCGGAGACTTGCAGGCGGCAACCTGCTCGGCCGTGGTCTCGCCGCTTAGGACCAGCACGCCCAGCGTGCCGGCCTGCCGCGCCATGGCCATATCCGTATAGAGACGATCGCCGACCACCGCCAGTTGGGCCGGCTCCAGGTTGTGACGTTTGAGGACGCCGCGGATCATTCGCCGGTCCGGTTTGCCGGGCACGGCCAGCGGTTTCCGGCCGGTGGCCCGCTCCAACGCAACGCAAATCGACCCGCAATCGACCAGTACGGTTCGGTCGTTTGTAGGGCAAATCAGATCGGGATGGGTGGCCAGAAAGGGCTTGCCCTGCGCAATCCAGTAGGCCGCCAGACACAATCGACGATAGACCAACGACGTGTCGAAACCGACGACCACCGCTTCCGGATCGTCGTCGCAGACCGTATACCCGCAAGTTGAAAACTGTTCGAGCAGGCTTGGCGTTCCGAGCACGAAAAGCCGCCTTGTGTCCGGCATCTCATCTCGCAGATACTCGATCATTGCGTCGGCCGACGTGAAGATGTCGGTCGTATCCGTTTCGATCCCCAGCTTTCGCAACTTAATCCCATAGTCGCGAGTGCTCAGAGCTTGTGAAAAAATCCCTAACATGCACCAGAAATCACGAATGATGACTGGACATTATGTCGGGTTTGCGCTAAAAGTAAGTCATGAACACAACAGCCCCTAATCAACCATCGCACCGGAACCTTCATCAGG